>NZ_CP033932.1:1500000-1772500 GCF_003815975.1 Chryseobacterium bernardetii | reverse complement strand
TTTCGCTCGCCACTACTTACGGAATCTCTTCGATTTCTTTTCCTCCGGGTACTTAGATGTTTCAGTTCTCCGGGTTTGCTCCTCTTACGAGGTAATACATCTTCAATGTATTGGGTTGCCCCATTCGGACATCTGCGGATCTATTCGTGTGTGCCAATCCCCGCAGCTTTTCGCAGCTTACCACGTCCTTCGTCGCCTCTGAAAGCCTAGGCATCCGCCATACGCCCTTAACGATTTCTTTCCTATTTTTGGTTACTCAAGCGCTTTATGCGCTCGGTTTTCTCTTTGTGATGTCTTTACCGTTAATGTCAATGATCTTAAATCTATTTCTGATTTAATTCGCAAATATTGTTTTTGGCTCTATTTGCTTTTTTAAAACTAAACCATCTATGATGGTGGAGAATAAGGGAGTCGAACCCTTGACCTCCTGCGTGCAAGGCAGGCGCTCTAGCCAGCTGAGCTAATTCCCCCTCTAGTAGTGATGTACTTTGTATAATGTAAAATGTAGAATGTATCAGATTTAATCTCTTACATTGTACAAGCTACTTTGTACTTTTTACATCCCTTATAATTAGTAGTCTCGGGCAGGCTCGAACTGCCGACCTCTACATTATCAGTGTAGCGCTCTAACCAGCTGAGCTACGAGACTGTCTTTATGTTAGACCTTGAGAGCTAAGAATATAGAATAAAGACCTTTTCAACTTCTGTCTTTCATCTTTGTTCTTTTCTCTTGCCTCTTCCCTTTACTAATTTCTAGTGGGTGTTGTATTTTTATATATCAACCAAACAAAAAACTAAAGCTTTACTTTGAAGTAAGTACTTTGTATCTTACGATACTAATTTTTTTATCGTCTAACGACGCTCTAAAATGAGATGTTCCAGCCGCACCTTCCGGTACGGCTACCTTGTTACGACTTAGCCCTAGTTACCTGTTTTACCCTAGGCAGCTCCTGTTACGGTCACCGACTTCAGGTACCCCAGACTTCCATGGCTTGACGGGCGGTGTGTACAAGGCCCGGGAACGTATTCACCGCGCCATGGCTGATGCGCGATTACTAGCGATTCCAGCTTCATAGAGTCGAGTTGCAGACTCCAATCCGAACTGAGACCGGCTTTCGAGATTTGCATCACATCGCTGTGTAGCTGCCCTCTGTACCGGCCATTGTATTACGTGTGTGGCCCAAGGCGTAAGGGCCGTGATGATTTGACGTCATCCCCACCTTCCTCTCTACTTGCGTAGGCAGTCTCACTAGAGTCCCCAACTTAATGATGGCAACTAGTGACAGGGGTTGCGCTCGTTGCAGGACTTAACCTAACACCTCACGGCACGAGCTGACGACAACCATGCAGCACCTTGAAAAATGTCCGAAGAAAAGTCTATTTCTAAACCTGTCATTTCCCATTTAAGCCTTGGTAAGGTTCCTCGCGTATCATCGAATTAAACCACATAATCCACCGCTTGTGCGGGCCCCCGTCAATTCCTTTGAGTTTCAAACTTGCGTTCGTACTCCCCAGGTGGCTAACTTATCACTTTCGCTTAGTCTCTGAATCCGAAAACCCAAAAACGAGTTAGCATCGTTTACGGCGTGGACTACCAGGGTATCTAATCCTGTTCGCTCCCCACGCTTTCGTCCATCAGCGTCAGTTGTTGCTTAGTAACCTGCCTTCGCAATTGGTGTTCTAAGTAATATCTATGCATTTCACCGCTACACTACTTATTCCAGCTACTTCAACAACACTCAAGACTTGCAGTATCAATGGCAGTTTCACAGTTAAGCTGTGAGATTTCACCACTGACTTACACATCAGCCTACGGACCCTTTAAACCCAATAAATCCGGATAACGCTTGCACCCTCCGTATTACCGCGGCTGCTGGCACGGAGTTAGCCGGTGCTTATTCGTATAGTACCTTCAGCTAGATACACGTATCTAGGTTTATCCCTATACAAAAGAAGTTTACAACCCATAGGGCCGTCGTCCTTCACGCGGGATGGCTGGATCAGGCTCTCACCCATTGTCCAATATTCCTCACTGCTGCCTCCCGTAGGAGTCTGGTCCGTGTCTCAGTACCAGTGTGGGGGATCACCCTCTCAGGCCCCCTAAAGATCGTAGACTTGGTGAGCCGTTACCTCACCAACTATCTAATCTTGCGCGTGCCCATCTCTATCCACCGGAGTTTTCAATATCAAGTGATGCCACTCAATATATTATGGGGTATTAATCTTCCTTTCGAAAGGCTATCCCCCAGATAAAGGCAGGTTGCACACGTGTTCCGCACCCGTGCGCCGCTCTCAAGTCTCCGAAGAGACTCTACCGCTCGGCTTGCATGTGTTAGGCCTCCCGCTAGCGTTCATCCTGAGCCAGGATCAAACTCTCCATTGTATGTTTGTCTGACTCACTCAAAGTTTTTTAACGCTTTAGTTTTTCCTTACTTGGTTGTTATATTGTATGTCAATGATCTTTTTATCTTCCGCTTTTTAACGAAACAATCTTTCTGTCAGTGTCGCTCCGTATTTGCGAGTGCAAAAGTAAAACCTTATTTTGTAATGACCAAATGTTTTGAAAGAAAATTTTAAAGTTTTTTAAGTAACCTTAATCCTTCCCAAACCCTCAATCTATCTACTCCTGCGCTCCGAATTATTTCGGACTGCAAAGATACAAACTCTTTTTTAACTCGCAACTCTTTTTGCAAAAAGTTTGAAAGTTTTTTTTCGCCCGATATCTTAGTAGAATATAATGTTTATGCTTAGCTAAAAGCTCTTCTGCGCTTGTACTGATACTCTCGTTTTCAGTGGGGCAAAGATAACAACTTCTTACAACGCAAAACAAGTTTATTTAACATAAAATTCATACTGACTATTCATTTTACCCCTAATACGCTGATACCATGGATGAAAATTTTAAACATTTGTTTGGAGAATATGATTGGAGAATTAGAGAATGTTTTGTCGGAGGTAAATGGATGTTATTATATATGAGTAATGAGTAATGGAAGGTATACATTAAATATAATACATGATGAATTTTTCAAAATCGTATTTGAAGTAAGTTTGGGCTAAAGCTAGTGGAAATATCTTATTTAGGTAAAACGGGCTTCCTTCGACTAAGCTCAGGATTATAGCCCGTTTCTATTGATCGACTTCTATTTGTTGGAGAATAATGAGAGGAGTATATTGTAAGCAATGCATTGTTGAGATCCTTACAGGATGACAAAGATTACGCAAAGTAGAATATAATAATATAAATGTTTATTATAGAGGATTAGAGTATGGAAGGTAATTATTAAGATGCTTAAGCTTAAGGATAAGCTTTTTATTTTCTCGCAGGTGACACCGATTTTCGCAGATGATTGGGAATATTGCAACAATATAAACCATCCCGTCAAAAATTTTTTGAATTTTTGACACCCCTCCAGAGGAGGGGAATGATGGAAGCCATCCCTTATCCATAATAGTCAAAATCTTTAATTAATGACAATCTATTATTTATTATCATTTATAAAATGGTCCTCTACCCTAGCCCCGATAGAAACGGTTACCCCGAAGCAGGGAGTTGGAAAGCTGAAGGACTTGAGCGTGGGGATGTAGAGGCGCGAGGAGTATGAGTGGATAGCGGGAAATAGCTCCTGGAAAAATTGGAACGTTTGAGTGTTCAAGAGTGAAAGGGTTAGGTTCTGAAAATGAAAAGGAGAAGCTTGAGTAAGGCTGACTTATAAAAAGAATAAAAAAATTCCGTAAGAATCCTTTACAACAGGGCTCTTACGGAATAATGATAAAAACCGAAGCTTATATTTTTAGTTCAGAACATAAGAGGTTCCGTCTCTTCCGTCTTTTAATTCGATTCCTTCAGCAAGCAGTTTATCTCTGATCTGATCTGAAAGTTCGAAATTTTTAGATTTTCTGGCCTGATTTCTAAGTTCAATTAAAACTTTTAAGGTCTGATCCAGTTTTTCATTATTATTCTCCTCTACAGTCTGTAATCCCAGGACGTCAAAGATAAAGGCATTCAGTGCTGACTTTAAATCTTCAAGATCTGCTGTTGAAATTGTTTCTTTGCCATCATTTAAAGCAAAAATGTATTTTACGGCTTCAAATAAGTGAGCAATCAGTATTGGAGAGTTGAAATCATCTGTTAAGGCATCATAACATTTTTTCTTCCAATCTGTAAGACTGAATTCTGACTGCTTAGTATCATCCGGAGTAATGGAGTTCAATACTTTCACAGCTTCCATCAATCTGATAAATCCTTTTTCGCTGGCAATCATCGCATCATTGGAAATGTCTAGAACACTTCTGTAATGTGCCTGCAGGAAGCAGAAACGTACAATTGACGGGTGGAAAGGTTTTTCAAAGAAGTCATTTTCTCCTGTTACCAACTGCATCGGAAGGATATAGTTCCCTGTAGATTTACTCATACGCTGGGAATTCATCGTCAACATGTTCGCATGCATCCAGTAATGTACCGGTGCTGCTCCATTGCAAGCTTTTCCCTGAGCGATTTCACATTCGTGGTGAGGGAATTTCAAGTCCATTCCACCTCCGTGAATATCGAAAGTTTCACCCAGATATTTTGTACTCATTGCAGTACATTCAAGGTGCCATCCCGGAAAACCTTCTCCCCATGGAGAGTTCCATCTCATGATGTGAGCCGGAGATGCTTTTTTCCAAAGGGCAAAATCCTGTGGATTCTTCTTCTCCCCTTGTCCGTCAAGATCACGGGTATTGGCAAAAAGTTCTTCTATATTGCGTTTTGAAAGTTCACCGTAGTTCAGCCCTCTTTTATTGTACTCCAATACATCAAAATATACAGAACCATTGCTTTCATAGGCAAAGCCTGTATCTATTAATTTCTGAGTAAGCTCAATCTGTTCTACAATATGGCCAGTTGCAGTAGGTTCAATATTAGGCGGAAGCAAATTAAACATATCAAGAACTTTGTGGAAATCTACTGTATACTTCTGTACGATTTCCATTGGTTCCAGCTTCTCTAATCTGGTTTGCTTTACGAATCTGTCATTATTTACATCTCCGTCATCAGTAAGGTGGCCTGCATCTGTAATGTTTCTTACATATCTTACTTTATAGCCTAAATGCATCAGGGTACGGTAGATAAAATCAAAAGACAGGAAGGTTCTTACATTCCCCAAATGGACATTGCTGTAGACTGTGGGTCCGCAGACATACATTCCTACATTTCCTTCTAAGATGGGTTTGAATATTTCTTTTTCCGCTGTAAGCGAGTTATATATTTTTAGTTGCATTTATTTTTTATTAAAAGATTCAATAGTTTTAAGATTCAAAAATTAGTTAAAATAAAAATCTGTCACAACAAATAATTGTTGTGATAAAAATTTTATGTGAAACTTTTTTAAATTTTATCATTATTAAATCGCTTTTAAATGATGCTGCAAATGATCTATATAATCCTTAATGACAAACTCCAGGGTAAACCTTTGAAGTTCTGTTTTGGTAGTATCGCAAGTTCTTTGCAGTGCTTCATCTGGAATATTTTCTACAACATGAACAATCTGATAGTTCAATGCTTTCCAAAGATCAATTAATTCGGAAACCGGAACATTCTGATAGTTCTGAGCCTTTACCCAAATGTTCTGATCGTAAACAATATTCTCGTTCTCTTTATATTGGGTAACTACAAATCTACGGATATTTGTAAAAGCACTGTCACAAAGATGGCCAATTATTTCTTTTTTTGACCATTTTTCGGGTGTATTCTTGTAATTCCATTCGTCTTCAGAAATTGCCTGAAATCTCTGAATCTCTGAATCTATAATATTTTTAAGGATCTGGTAGTTCATATTAATCTAGTTTTGCATGGCTTCCTACATAATGCAGGAATTCCTGTCTTGTGATAGGATTCGTTCTGAAAATTCCGCTTAATTCTGCTGTAATGGTAGAGCTTGCTGTATCTTTAATTCCTCTGCAGTTTACACAAAGGTGTTTTGCATCTATGATACAAGCTACATCTTTTGTTCCCAGAGCTTCTTTGAGAGCGTCTACAATCTGCATTGTAAGTCTTTCCTGAACCTGTGGTCTTTTCGCGTAGTAATCTACAATTCTGTTAATCTTTGAAAGACCTATTACTTCTCCGTTTGAGATATAAGCAACATGAGCTCTTCCTATAATTGGCAAGAAGTGATGTTCACAAAAAGAATATACGGTAATATCTTTTTCTACCAGCATCTGGCGGTATTTATATTTATTGGAAAATGTAGAGATCCCAGGTTTGTTTTCAGGAAGAAGTCCCCCGAAAATTTCGTTCACATACATTTTGGCAACACGCTTTGGTGAGTCTTTCAGAGAATCATCAGTCATATCCAGACCTAATGTTTCCATAATCTCTCCAAAAAGCTCAGTAATTTTTTCAATTTTTTCCTGTGGCGATTTATCAAAAGCATCTTCCCTTATAGGCGTATGTTCTTTTCCAGTGAAAATATCATCGTCGTTATCAGTAAAATCAACCATTTTTATTTAATTTGCAGCAAAAATACGGATAATATTGTTTCATTTATTATCTTTTATAACCTACTCTGATTAAAACTATATGATTATTGTCGAAGAAGTACAGAACAAAGACCACAAAAGGGAATTCCTGGAATTCCCCGCACAACTTTATCAACACGACAAAAATTATATCCGCCCATTAGACAAACATATTGAGGAAATTTTTGATCCTGAAAAGAACAAGTTTTTCAAGAATGGAGAATGTAAAAGGTTTTTATTTAAAAAAGACAATAAAACGGTTGGAAAAGTTGCTGTTTTTATCAACAATTGCTATGAACAAAAGCAGCCTACCGGCGGTTTTGGTTTTTTCGACTGTATTAATCATCAGGAAACGGCTGATTTTATTTTTAACCATTGTAAAAAATGGCTCCAGGAAAGAGGAATGGAAGCTATGGACGGGCCTATTAATTTCGGAGAAAGGGATAAATTCTGGGGGCTTTTGATTGAGGGTTTCATTGAGCCTTTGTATGGAATGAATTATAACTTCCCCTATTACAAAGAACTTTTTGAAAACTATGGGTTCAAAATCTATTTTGAACAACTTTGTTTTACCAGACCGGTATTTGCAGAAGTTTCGCGCGTTTTCACCATTGCCCATGAGAAGAACAGAAGAAATCCAGCTATCTCTGCCCAACCCATGAAAAAGAATAACCTTCCTAAGTTTGCCAAAGACTTTACAGAGATTTATAATAAAGCATGGGCTGCCCACGGTGAAGGAAAACAACTGGAAGAGACCAAAGTTCTGAAAATGTTCAATACCATGAAGCCTATTATGAATGAACATATCTCATGGTTTGTGTATGAAAATGATAAGCCTATTGCGATGTGGATCAATCTTCCTGACCTCAACCAATGGTTTAAATACCTCAACGGAAAGTTTGGAGTTTGGGAAAAACTTAAGTTTTTATTCTTAAAAAGATTCAAGAAGAATGAAAAAATGGTAGGTCTGGTATTCGGTGTAGTTCCTGAATGGCAGAGGAAGGGGATTGATGGATATATGATCTGGGAAGGCACACAACATTTGAGAAAACATACTGATTTTACAATTACCGAACTTCAGTGGATTGGTGATTTTAATCCGAAAATGATTAAGATTGCGGAGACGCTTGATACTACTGTAACGAGGAAGCTGGCTACATACCGATATTTGTTTGACCGGAATAAGGAGTTTGAGAGACATGCTGTTCTTTAGTAAGAAGATAGGAGCTGGAAGATGGGAGATATTGAAGTGTGATGATTGACTAAAGTTTTAGTTTACTTTTTTGGGTGTTATAGATGATTTGACACAAAGTTCTTATTTCTTACTGCTCTATTTTTGAGGCGGCGAAGGTGGAATCAACTTTATTGATTCTTTCTAAGCGGATATGTAACCTACGGCTTTTTATCTGTCTATTTTATTTTCTTGTATTTCTGAAAAAAATAAAAACCCTGCCGTTTAAGACAGGGGTTCTTCATTTTTGGTACTTTTATTAGAATAGCTCACCGGCTACTTTTTTAATATTATCACTTTTTCCCATCGAGTAAAAGTGTAAAACAGGAACTCCGAAGTCCAGAAGTTCTCTGCATTGTGCTATTGCCCATTCTATTCCGATCTGCTTAACAGCTTCATTATTTTTGGCATTCTCCACTTCATTGATAAGCTCTTCCGGAAGGTCTATTTTAAATACCTGAGGTAGGATTTTCAGGTGTTTCTTGGTAGCAATTGGCTTAATTCCCGGAATGATTGGAACGGTAATTCCCATCTCTCTTGCTTTCTGAACGAATTCAATATACTTTTTATTGTCAAAAAACATTTGAGTCACAATATAATCTGCTCCGGCATCTACTTTTTGCTTCAGCCATTTCAGGTCATAATTCATAGAAGGAGCTTCCATATGCTTCTCCGGATAACCCGCTACTCCGATGCAGAATTTATTGAGTTCATCACAAACCTGCTCTTCATTGTGAAGATATTTTCCTCTTCCCAGGTCATTAATTTGATTAACAAGATCCATAGCGCTTGCATGACCACCCTGGGTGGGCTCGAAATACTGGTGCCCTTTCATTGCATCTCCTCTCAATGCCATTACGTTATCAATACCAAGGTACATACAGTCTACCAAAAGATATTCTGTTTCTTCTTTGGTAAAACCACCACATAATAAATGTGGAACGGTATCTACATTGTATTTATGCTGAATGGCTGCACAAATCCCAAGGGTTCCGGGACGCATTCTTGTAATACGGCGCTCCATCAGCCCATTTCCTTTATCGATATAGATATATTCTTCTCTTGAAGTGGTAACATCAATGAAGGGTGGTTTGAATTCCATTAACGGATCTATATTCGTGTACAAGTCTTCAATACCAATTCCTTTTTGTGGCGGAACAACTTCTAGAGAGAATAGAGTTTTTCCATTTGCGTTTTTAATGTGCTCTGTTATCTTCATATCAATTTTAATCTGCTAAATTTGGTGACAACCATTTTTGTGCTTCCTGGATGCTACAACTTCTTCTGTCAGCATAATCCCTAAGCTGGTCTTCTGTAATTTTTCCTAATCCGAAATACTTGGCATACGGGCTCCCGAAATAATATCCTGAAACAGATGCTGTAGGGAACATGGCTAAACTTTCGGTAAGGAAAACGCCTGTATTTTCTTCTACTTTTAAAAGGTCCCATATGGTTTTCTTTTCCAAGTGATCAGGGCAAGCCGGATATCCCGGAGCGGGACGGATGCCTTTATATTTTTCTGCAATCAGATCTTCGTTGCTTAATTCTTCCTGAACGGCATATCCCCAATATTCTGTTCTTACTTTTTTATGTAAAAATTCGGCATAAGCTTCTGCAAAGCGATCTGCAAGAGCTTTTACCATAATAGCATTGTAATCGTCATTGGCTTTCTCATATTCTTCCGCCAGTTCATCAGTTCCGAAGCCTGTGGTCACACAGAATACTCCCATGTAGTCTGTCTTTCCAGAACTTTGTGGTGCAATAAAATCGCTTAACGCCAGATAATCTTTTCCTTTTGATCTTTGAGCCTGCTGTCTTAGGGTTAAAAACTTAGCCAGCTCGTTGTTATTTTCATCAAAAATCAGGATATCATCGGTTTCATTAGAGTTTGCTTTGAAAATTCCAAAGATTGCTTTTGCTGTTAACAGCTTTTCGTCCAGAATTCTATTGAGAATAACCTGTGCATCTTTGAAGAGTTCTTTTGCCTGTACTCCTACCACCTCATCTTCTAAGATATTCGGATATTTCCCGTGAAGATCCCAGCTTCTGAAGAATGGCGACCAGTCTATAAATGGCAATAGCTCTCTCAAGTCCTGATTTTCAATGATGGTGATCCCTAAGTTATTCGGAGTGAAGATTTCTTCGTTTTCCCAATCTATTCTGAAGCGATTTTCTCTTGCTTCTTCAATAGAAACATAATCTTTATCAACCTGCCTGTTCAGGAACTTCTCTCTGAAATCTGAATAATCATTCTTCAGTTCGGAAACATATTCTTTATTTCTGTCCCCTAACAATGAGCTTACCACATTTACCGCTCTTGAGGCATCATTAACGTGAACCACTGCATTTTTATATTTTAAATCGATTTTCACTGCGGTATGTGCTTTTGAGGTAGTTGCACCACCAATCAGTAAAGGAAAATCTAAATTTTGTCTTTCCAGTTCTGATGCAATGTATACCATCTCATCCAAACTCGGAGTAATCAGCCCGCTTAATCCGATTACGTCTACTTTTTCTTCAATGGCAGTCTGGATAATCTTTTCTGCCGGAACCATTACACCAAGATCAACAATTTCGTAGTTGTTACAGCCCAGTACTACGCTCACAATATTTTTTCCAATGTCGTGAACATCACCTTTTACTGTTGCCATCAGAATTTTCCCGTTGGCAGGTTTTGAACCGTCTTTTTCTGCTTCAATGAAAGGTTGCAGATAGGCTACAGCTTTTTTCATTACCCTTGCTGACTTTACGACCTGTGGCAGGAACATTTTTCCGCTTCCAAATAAGTCACCTACTACCCCCATTCCTGTCATCAGATTAATTTCAATAACATGAAGTGGTCTTTCTGCCAATAGTCTTGCTTCTTCTACATCTTCTTCAATGAAACGGTCTATCCCTTTTACCAAAGCATGGGTAATCCTTTCCTGTAACGGATTGTTCCTCCATTCAAGGTCTTCAGTTTTTTCTTTTTTGACTGATTTGTGTTTCTCAGAATAATCCAGAAGTCTTTCTGTAGCATCTTCTCTCCTGTCAAGGATTACATCTTCTACAAGTTCTAATAATTCTTTGTTGATTTCATCATAAACTTCCAGCATCGCAGGATTTACAATACCGATATTCATTCCGGCCTGGATGGCATGGTAAAGGAAAACCGAGTGCATGGCTTCTCTTACGGTGTCATTTCCACGGAAGGAGAAGGAAACATTGCTTACTCCTCCACTTACAGATGCATAAGGCAGGTTTTGTCTTACCCAGCGTGTAGCTTCGATAAAATCTATCGCATTTCTTCTGTGCTCATCCATTCCTGTTGCTACCGGGAAGATATTTAAATCGAAAATGATATCTTCTGCAGGGAATCCGATCTGATTCACCAGGATATCATAGGATCTTTTTGAGATTTCAATTCTTCGTTCAAGATTGTCTGCCTGCCCAACCTCATCAAATGCCATTACAATGACTGCGGCACCATATCTTTTGATGGCTTTGGCATGTTTGATAAATTCTTCTTCGCCTTCTTTTAAGCTGATAGAGTTTACCACGCATTTCCCTTGTGCCACCTGGAGACCCGCTTCCAGAATTTCCCATTTGGAAGAGTCTACCATGATTGGAATTCTTGCAATATCCGGTTCTGATGCAATTAGGTTCAGAAATTTAATCATTGATGCTTTTCCATCAATCAAACCATCATCAAAGTTAACATCCAGAATCTGGGCACCTCCTTCTACCTGATGGCGAGCAATATCTAATGCTTCAGAGAATTTTTCCTCTTTAATTAGTCTTAAAAATTTTTTGGACCCGGCAACATTGGTTCTTTCACCAACGTTGATGAAATTACTTTCCGGCGTTATGATAAGAGGCTCGAGGCCTGATAATCTTAAATATTTCATTTTATTCTTCTAAAATATAGTAGGCATTATTGGCATTCTGCCTTAATAAATCCCTGTGCTTGCCTAAGGCAGTGAACAGTGGGAACCTTTTGTATGCCAAGCCATGTTCTTTAGCAAATTCTTCTATCTCTTCGGTGATTTCATTGTAATACATATAACTGTAATTAGGAAAAAGGTGATGAGCTACATGGAAATTAAAATTTCCTAACACATTTCTTACCAACCAGTTATTCTCTTTCAAATCGTTAGTTACTTCCAGCTGATGACGAAGCCAGCTAAATGGAAGCCCATTGTCTTTGTTCAATCTTGGAAAGGCATTATCAGGAAGCGGATGCAGGGGCAATAACACAAACAGTGCAAAAATGCTTGCTGCAATAACCTGTAAAAACCAAGCTCCTAAAGCCAAACCAACTGATACTTTAAAGAACACAACAGGGATCACAATCTGATAAAAAAAATAAAACAGCTTATAACTCACCATCTTTACTTTTTCAATAACGGGTATTTTTCCCTGGGTCTTCAAAATCACCCTTTCCTTGTCAAAGAAGTCCCTGAAGTCTCTTATGAACATCCAATTGAACAAATACAACGGATATACTAAAAAGAAAAACCTGTGCTGATACTTCTGTATTCCTTTTGCCTTAATCCAAGGCACTATTAACAGCAAACCACTCTGCTCAATATCGGTATCCCAGCCATCCACATTCGGATAGGCATGGTGACTTGCGATATGTCTTTTCTTCCAGATATAGGAATTGGCTCCTATGAAATCAAAAATATGCAATACCACACCATTCAGTCTTTTGCTTTTAAAGATGTTGTTGTGGGCTGCTTCATGGATCAGATTTAAATAAATTAAAACCAAAGAAATTCCCATTAAAATAAAACTCAGGATATAGATCCAATGTTTGTCTGCATTAAAGACTGCAAAGAAATATAAACCTAAATAGATCAATGGGAGAATTACCGCTTTGATCTGAATATAAACATCCCTGTTTTCAGAAATAGCTTCTACCCGCTGGTTTACTTTCTTTCTCAGTTCATTAAACAATCTGGCATCATCTGAATCTTTTAAGTAACTCGGCTTTTCCATTACATTAAATTTTGTGGTTTATTTAAAGATAATATTTATAACCCAGCCTTCATTCTTGATTTTAATTAAAAAAATCTATCTAATCAGACAAATTCCTTCAATTTTCTTGGTTCATATTTTTCTACCAGCTCTGCAATGGCTTTAATGTGTTCCGGTGTAGTACCGCAACAGCCACCGATAATATTAATCAATCCTTTTTCTGCATATTCTTTGATCTGTCTGGCCATATCTTCCGGCGTTTCATCATATTTTCCGAAAGCGTTCGGTAAACCGGCGTTCGGATAAGCTGAAACATAGAATTCTGAATTATGAGCCAGTGTTTCCAGATAAGGAGTTAACTGGTTTGCTCCTAAAGCGCAGTTAAAGCCAACACTTAATAAATTCAGATGGGAAACAGAGATCAAAAAGGCTTCTGCAGTCTGCCCGCTCAGTGTTCTTCCGGAAGCATCTGTAATGGTTCCTGAAACCATGATCGGGATTTTAATACCTCTTTCTTCCTGAAGTTCATCAATGGCAAACAGAGCTGCTTTCGCATTCAGTGTATCAAATATGGTTTCTACCAATAAGATATCTGAGCCTCCGTCTAATAAGGCTTCACATTGCTGCTTGTAAGCAACTCTCAGTTCTTCAAAAGTAATGGCTCTGTATCCAGGGTCATTTACATCAGGGCTTAAGCTTGCAGTTCTGTTGGTTGGGCCAATTGACCCTGCTACAAATCTAGGTTTATCCGCATTTTTTGCTGTGTATTCATCACAGGCTTTTCTGGCAATTCTTGCGGACTCATAGTTCAGCTCATACACCAGTTCTTCCATGTGATAATCTGCCATCGCAATGGTAGTTCCGGAGAATGTATTGGTTTCAATGATATCGGCCCCTGCTTCCAGGTATTTTTTATGTACTTCTTCAATTGCTTGGGGCTGTGTTAAAGAAAGCAAATCATTGTTTCCTTTTACCGGATATTCCCAGTCTTTGAAACGTTCGCCACGGTAATCTTCTTCTTCGAATTTATAACGCTGAAGCATGGTTCCCATAGCGCCATCCAGGACCAGGATGCGTTCTTTTAAGGCTTTGTTTAGTGATTCTATATTTGTCATCTCTTTTATAGTTGTTGAGTGAGACTGATATGGTTTGGGACTGATAGGAAGTTGATAATACTTCCTTCTATCTTGATTAAACCGCCTCGTTGGAGCTCTTCGTGATTAATCTAAGGCTTGTTTTAAGTCTGCAATAATGTCGTCTACGTTTTCCAAGCCTACTGAACAACGAACTAAACCTGCTGTAATTCCTACTTCGTTTCTTTCTTCGTCTGACAGTTTGGAATGCGTTGTAGATGCCGGATGGGTAACAATCGTTCTTGTATCCCCTAAGTTTGCCGAGAGTGAACACATTTTAATCTTATCCAAGAAACTTCTTCCGCCTTCTATTCCGCCTTTTATTTCAAAGGCAACGATATTTCCTCCAAGCTTCATCTGCTTTTTGGCTACCTCATAGTTCGGATGGGACTTCAGGAACGGATATTTTACCAGTTCCACATTAGGGTGGTTTTCTAAAAACTCTGCTACTTTCAGAGCATTCTCGCAGTGCTTTTCAACACGTATAGCCAATGTCTCCAGACTTTTCGATAATACCCATGCATTAAAAGGAGACAACGCCGGCCCTGTATTTCTTGCGAAAAGATAGATTTCTCTGATCAGGTCTTCTTTTCCTACTGCAATTCCGCCTAATACTCTTCCCTGCCCGTCAATCAACTTCGTTGCAGAATGTACAACAACATCCGCACCATATTTGATCGGTTGCTGAAGATAAGGTGTTGCAAAACAGTTATCTACAATAAAGATCAGGTTATGCTTTTTAGCAATCTGTCCGAAAAACTCCAGATCCAGAATTTCAATAGCCGGATTGGTAGGGGTTTCAAGATATAGGATCTTTGTATTCGGTTTTATATATTGCTCTACGTTCTCTGCATCTTCTGCTTTGAAATAGGTAGTTTCAATATTCCACTTTGGGAAATATTTTGTGAATAACGTGTGAGTAGATCCAAAAACCGACTGGCAGCTTACGATATGGTCTCCTGCACTTAGCAGAGCGGCAAATGTAGAATAAATGGCAGCCATTCCTGTTGCAAAGGCATATCCAGCTTCTGCACCTTCCATTTTTGCGATCTTCTCAGTAAACTCAGATACATTTGGGTTTGAGAAACGGCTGTACAGGTTTTTAGGTTTTTCTTCAGCAAAGCTTGCTCTCATATCTTCAGCATCCTGAAAAATAAAACTGGATGTAAGATATAACGGTGTGGAATGTTCATCAAACTGAGATCTCTCAGTCTGGGTTCTTATTGCTGATGTTTCGAAATTTTCCATATAGTTTTAATTTGTCAATTTACCAATGTATCAATCTAACAGTATAACAATGAGATTTCTCGCTTTGTTCAGAATAACAATTAAGAACATTAGCAAACTATTACATTGTTAGATTGTTACATTCATTTTATTTAGTTTCACTTAGTCTTAAAATATCACCGAATACTCCTCTTGCAGTTACCTGGGCTCCGGCTCCGGCCCCCATGATCACGATTGGGTTTTCACCGTAACTTTCTGTGTAGATCTCAAAGATAGAGTCTGAACCTTTCAACTGTCCTAAAGCCGAACTTCCCGGTACAGAAACCAGTTTTACATCAAGCTGTCCTTTTTCTTCCTGTAAATTTCCGTGGAGATCTCCTACGTAACGTAATACATGGCCAGGTTCCTGGCTTTCTTTGATCTTCTGGTATTCCTCATCAAGCTCATCTAATCTTGAAAGGAATTCTGATTTTGAAACTGATAATAAATTTTCCGGAACCAGATTCTGAATATTAATATCTTCAAATTCGTTGATTAGGTCTAATTCTCTTGCCAGAATCAATAGCTTTCTGGCTACATCATTTCCTGACAGATCTTCTCTCGGATCCGGTTCTGTATACCCTTTTTCCAGAGCTTCATTGATAATTGTGGAAAACTTATCGTCTCTTAAGGAAAAATTGTTGAAAACATAACTCAAGGTTCCGGAGAACACTCCTTTGATTCTTGTGATATTTTCTCCTGAAAGGTGCAATAATTTGATGGTATCAATTAACGGAAGACCGGCTCCAACATTGGTTTCATATAAATATCGTCTGTTATTTTTGCTCAACGTATATCTTAGTTTTCTATATTCTTCGATGGGAAGAGTGTTGAAAATTTTGTTAGAAGAAACCAGATCAAATCCGTTTTCTGCTAATGCATGATAGTTTTTCACAAAATCTTTGCTTGCCGTGTTATCTACAACAATGAGGTTTTCCAATTGATTTTCATTGGAGAAGTTGATTAACTCCTCAACATTGGATGGCTTATCTGCTGTTAAAACTTCATCTGTCCAATGATTATCAAACCCTTTTTTATTGAATGCTATTTTCTTTGAATTGGCTACAGCAACTACTTTAAGGTCTATTTTTTTACGTCTCTTAATTTCTTCTGAAGATTCAAGAACCTGCTCAATTAATGTTTTACCAACATTTCCATGACCGATAATGGCCAGATGAACGGTCTTCGGCTTTTTGAAGATCTCAGATTCTATGATGTTTTTTGTTTTTTCATCCTGCGAAGAAGTGACTACGATGTTTACCCTGTTCTCACCGGCCACCTGGTTTAAAAGCAATGGGAAAACATTGTTTCTCGCCAGCTCTGCAAAGATTTTATTGGAATCTTCTGCTACAAAACCAATCACAGAAACATTGTTAATACTGTATATTTGGGATACTTTTCCTGATTTTCTTTCTGCTTCAAATTCATCAATAAGACAAGCTACCGCTTTTTCAGCATCATTTTCGTGAACCAAGATAGAAATTCCGTTTTCTATAGCTTGCTGGGAGATTACCCCCACACTGATACGGGCTAAAGTAAGCGCTTTAAAAATTCGTCCGTCAATTCCGATTTCCCCTAAGAAATCTTCTCCTTCAAATTTGACAATTGATCTGTTCTTCAAAAATTTTATTTCGTTAGCATTTTTCATTTCTATATAAAATGTTTTTTATGATATTATTTAATTGTTGATATTCCATTAGGAAGGCATCATGCCCGTGTATAGATTGGATCTCGTGATAAGAGATATTCTCCTTTTTCTTTTTCAGCTTTTCAAAACACATCCGGATTTCAGAAGCCGGGAAGAATAAATCTGTATCTACGGAGATCATGTGCATTCGTGCTTCTATCCTCTCCAGATCTGTTTCATCGGCATTAATATTCATCAGCAGGTGATTCATCAGCCTGTACGCATTTAAACTAAATCTTTCGTTTAATGCATTGCCGTGATAAATCAGCCAGTCTTCAGATTTCAGGCGCTGTTTTTCCTGGCTGTACTTATTTTGAAATCTTTCATTGAGTGATTCCGGAGTTCTATAACACAGCATAGCGTGGATTCTTGCTTTTTGTAATGGTTCATCTTTATGATTCAACAAAAATTTCTGAACCAGGCATTGCGCGTGTAACCAATCATGGGTTCTGTAATCGCAGGCAATAGGAATAAAAATTTCTGCCAGTTTGGGTTGTTTTGCCAGCATTTCCCATCCAATTCCGCCCCCCAGAGAACCTCCAATAATGGCGTATAGATTTGTAATATGTAAAGCTTCCAATCCTTTCAGAAATATATTGGCAATATCTGAAGGGGTGAAGTCTTCATAGTCTTCAATTAAAAAATGATCATAACCGTTTCCGGGAATGTTGAAACATAGAACCGTATATTTATTGGTATCAACAATCTGATTTTCGCCTACCAATTGCTTCCACCAGCCTTTTTCTCCGGACACCGTTGAGTTTCCGGTAAGGGCGTGGTTGATCAGGATGACAGGAGCTGTAAACAGGTCTTTCCCGAAAAGCTCATAACTTAACGGGATATTGTATTCCTTTTGGGAATTTGTTTGATACGAAAGATTAATATAGTTTAGTTCTGCTTTCAATTCTATTATATTTTAATACAATTGAAAATGCCATAAGAAATGGCTGAAAAGAACTTCAGTAAGTTATCTGTCCAAAATAATTTTGGTAGAACGTAGCACCTTCTTTGCTTGCACAAAGGGTTGCTAAGGTTTCATAGGGTCTAATCCCTCAACCTTTCTTGATAACATTTTCAATATTTGAATGAACGAATGGTGCAAAGGTAGTTCTTTTCTTTTAAAATCAAAAAAAAATTAATTTAATATTTAAAAAAGCCCTTAAACACAAGTATTTCAAGACTATATTAATTATTCTTCAGATAAAAGGAATTGGAATTATTTTCCAAAAAAACTAACTTCGTATTGAAAAATGATGCTATATGATCGCCGAAAAAGAAAGATTACAAGATACCAAATGGAAAAACTGGGGACCTTATGTAAGCAACCGGCAATGGGGAAATGTACGGGAAGATTACAGCCCAAACGGAAATGCATGGAACTATACCAATCATAATAATGCGGAAAGCTATGCCTACCGTTGGGGAGAGGAAGGTATTGCAGGAATTTCGGATGTAAAGCAGCTCTTCTGCTTTGCTCTTTCGTTCTGGAATAAAAAGGACAAAATTGTTAAAGAGCGTTTCTTTGGGTTGAGCAATCCGCAGGGAAACCATGGTGAAGATATTAAAGAAATTTTCTATTATCTGGATAATACACCTACTCATAGTTATATGAAAATGGTGTACAAATATCCGATTAATGAATTCCCGTATGACGAGCTTGTTGCAGAAAATGGCAGACGGAGCAAACAGGAGCCTGAATATGAGATTTTTGATACCGGAATTTTTGATAATGATGCTTATTTTGATATTTTCATTGAATACTGTAAAGCAGATCACAATGATATCCTGGTAAGAGTAACTGTTTGTAACCGAAGCCAGCAGGAAGCTCCGATTGTGGTAGCCCCCACAGCATGGTTCCGAAACAACTGGAAATGGGGATACAATACCTATAAAGCGGATATGTATGCTTCCCATGACGGAAGTATTAATATTGAACACGACAGCATTTCTATCAAGAAGTTTTATTCAAGAAAAGATAACACACAAAGGGTATTCTGTGAAAATGAAACCAACACACCAAAGTTGTATGGAGCTCCCCAGGCGGAAGGCACCTATTTTAAAGATGGCATCAATAATTATATTATTTACGGCAGTAATACTGTAAATCCTGAAAAAAGAGGTACAAAAGCTTCTTTCTTGATTGATGAAGTAATTGGTGCCGGACAATCTGAGACGTTTGAATTCAGGCTTTGTCCAGAGGCAATTGCTGAACCTTTTCAGAGTTTTGATGAAATCTTTACTCTGAGAAAGGCCGAAGCAGAAGAGTTTTACAATGATGTTCAAAACGACACAACCAATGAAGATGAGAGGAATGTTCAAAGACAGGCTTTTGCAGGACTTCTTTGGAATAAGCAGTTTTATCATTATAATATAGGAAAATGGCTGAAAGGAGATCCGAACTTTGAAGCTCCGAGGAACTTTAATGATTATGTAAGAAATACGGAATGGAACCACCTTCACAATAAAGATATTATTTCCATGCCTGATAAGTGGGAATATCCCTGGTACGCCACCTGGGACCTTGCTTTTCACTGTGTACCTTTATCTATTATTGATGCTGAATTTGCCAAGGGACAGCTTTTACTTCTGACTAAAGAATGGTATATGCATCCTAACGGACAGCTACCGGCATATGAATGGAATATGAGTGATGTGAATCCTCCTGTGCATGCATGGTCTTGCTTCAGAGTTTTTAAAATTGATGAAAAGAGCAACGGCAAACCTGATTTATTATTCCTTGAAAAAGTCTTCCAAAAGCTGCTCCTTAATTTTACCTGGTGGGTAAACCGAAAGGATAAAAACGGAAAGAATATTTTCGGAGGAGGTTTTCTTGGTTTGGATAATATCGGAGCTTTTGACCGAAATATGGTTTTAGAAGATGGCCAGCACCTAGAGCAGGCAGACGGAACAAGCTGGATGGCTATGTATGCGCTGAACATGATGCGGATTGCTATGGAACTGGCCCAGTATTACCAGGTATATGAAGACATGGCCATTAAATTCTTTGAACACTATCTGTATATTGCGGAAGCCATGGAAAACCTGGGTGAAGGAACAAAAGGCCTATGGAATGAGGAAGATGGATTTTTCTATGATGTTCTTCAGCTTGGAAACGGAAACAGTGTTTCCTTACGCTTGAGAAGTATTGTTGGGCTAATTCCATTATTTGCCGTGGAAATTGTAGATCACCGCCTTCTGGAAAAAATGCCGAATTTCCAAACCAGAATGGACTGGATCTTAAAGAATAAACCTGAACTTACCAAGCTTGTTTCCCATTGGGATGAAGAAGGCCAGGGAAGGAAACACCTGATGAGTATTCTCCGTAAAAACAGACTGACTAAGGTTTTAACGAGAATGCTTGATGAAAAGGAATTTTTAAGCGCTTACGGCATCCGTGCGATGTCTAAAGTATATGAGGAAAATCCGTTTGTATTTTCTGTTCACGGTACTGAAAATGTTGTGTACTACACTCCTGCAGAAAGTGACAGCAGAATGTTTGGAGGAAACAGTAACTGGCGCGGCCCTATCTGGTTTCCTATCAATTTCCTGATCGTGGAAAGTTTACAGCGTTTCCATTATTATTACGGAAACAGCCTGAAGGTAGAACTTCCTACCGGAAGCGGTGAGAATAAAAACCTGGATGAAGTGGCCCAGAATATCAGCAAAAGGCTTTGCTCTATCTTCTTAAAGGATGAACATGGGCAACGGGCGTTCAATGGCGGGAATCCAAAGTTCAATTATGATGAACACTTCAGAGATTATATTACTTTCTTTGAATACTTCCACGGTGACAACGGACGTGGCGTAGGAGCTTCACATCAGACGGGATGGACAGCTACTGTGGCAAAACTGATAAAACCAAGACTTACCTTTTAATAAGCAATGAATATGGATCATGGGTAATAAAAAAAACCGGATGTTGCATCCGGTTTTTGTTGTATTTTAATATTTCTGCCATATAGGTATGGCTTTTAAGCCTTATCTATAGTTTTAAATTTTATCTCCGTTAACAAATACTTCATATCCTATTTCCACATTAGGTTCTAATGTTTTTGATACGGAACAGTATTTTTCAAAAGATAGTTCTGCTGCTTTCAAAGCTTTCTTAGGATCAATTTCTCCTTCTAAAAGGAATTTTACTTTGATAGATTTAAAAGGTTTTGCATCATCTACCTGAACTCTTTCTCCTTCCACTTCTGCCTGAAAGCTTTTTATTTCCTGACGCTGCTTCTTCAAAATAGAAACTACGTCTATCCCGCTGCATCCGGCTACTGCCATCAACACACTTTCCATTGGAGAAACTCCTTTAGCTCCCGGCTGTGAAGTATTGTCTAAAAGGATGGAATTACCCTGTCCGTTTGTACATTCAAATAAAAAATCGTCGTTGATTCTATTAAGTGTTATTTTCATTATTGCTTATTGCTTATTGCTTATTGCTTATTGCTTATTGCTTATTGCTTATTGCTTATTGCTTATTGCTTATTGCTTATTGCTTATTGCTTATTGCTTATTGCTTATTGCTTATTGCAAAATTATAAAATTCCTCTGGCTTTTATCTCCAGATATTTATTGATAACATCAATATTCAAATTCTCAGGAAGTGTATATACGGTATAAATTCCATATTTTCGGAGTTCCTGGATAATCAGTTTCTTTTCAAACTCAAATTTCTCAGCCACAATTTCATCATAGATTTCCTGCATATTTTCTGGATTTTTATGAATTAATGTCTGTAATTCTGAATTTTTGAAAAATACGACTACCAATAAATGATTCTTAGCTATTCCACGAAGATATTTCAGCTGCCGGTTAAGCCCATCCAGTGTTTCAAAATTGGTAAATAGCAGGATTAAACTTCTTTGGTTGATAGAATATTTTACGTCCTGGTACAATCGGTTGAAATCACTTTCAAAAAAGTCTGTTTTAATATTATAAAGGGCTTCTGATATTTTCTTAAGCTGCCCGGACTTGTTCTCAGCAGCAATTTTGTTTTCAGCCTTTTTGGAGAAGGTCATCATCCCCGCCCTATCTCCTTTTCTTAAGATAATATGAGACAATGCCATGGTTGCATTAATGGAATAATCCAAAAGGCTTAATCCTTGAAATGGCATCTTCATAGTTCGTCCTTTATCAATCAGCATAAAAATACGCTGTGATTTTTCATCCTGGAATTGGTTTACCATCAATCGATTAGCCTTAGAAGTTGCTTTCCAGTTAATCGTTCTGATATCGTCTCCTGGTACATATTCTTTAATCTGTTCAAATTCCATCGTATGCCCCAGCTTTCTTACCTTTTTGATTCCGCCTAACAAAAATTCACTCTGCAAAGCCATCAGCTCATATTTTCTGAGGTGAATAAAAGACGGATAAGACGGTAACGTGGCATCTTTCTGAAAACTGAATCTTTTTGCAATAAACCCTAAAGGTGATGAAGCATAAATATTCAGGCTTCCGAAATGATACTCCCCTCTTTCCTTAGGCTCTAAACTATACTGGAAGAAAGTATTGGTTCCTGCATTAATAGATTTTTGAATTAAAAAATCTCTTTTCTGAAACTGAAACGGTATCTCATCAATGATCTTCGTGGTGATCTTAAAGCTGTAGTTATTTTTAATATCAACCTTTATAAAGTTTTCATCACCATTAGATAATTTTTCTGGTAATATCCTTTGTGCCTGTACCGCATTTTTCTGATTAAAGATCAACAAATAATCCACCATCGCAGCAAGAAAACAAAGCAACAGGGCAATGTGGCCCATCCACATCAACACCGGAAAGAAAAATGCCAGCACATACAGTATCCCTACTCCAATGAGCGTAAAGAAGAAACGGGTATTGATGTATAAGTTTTTCATCGTTTAAGGTTGTAGGTTGCAGATTATAGGTTTTAGGTAAGCGCTCATTAGCTTATGTGATTCATTATTATTGTAGTGAGTTAATTAAGCCATTCAACATTTTACATATTTCTATAATCCTTTCATTTAGTTTTAAATAGTTCTCTTCGTTTAAAAATTTGAGATTTTTTGAAATAATTCATTGTGTTTCCACTTCTGCACAACTGCCTCTTGATATTTTTAAAAATTGTAGATAATCCGGTTTACTTCTTCTTGAGTTTCCTCAGCAATATTGGATGGTATAGCAACGGCGGCTCTTCTAATTTGTGATATTATCCGTAGATTTCATCCTTAGGAAACGTTTCTGTAGTTCTGTAAATTTCAATAACAAAATCAATAGACTTCTGCCAAACTAAAAGCTCTTTAAAATTTGCCATGTATAACTTCAATTAAACTTTATACTCTATCTACTGCCACCTTCTACCTATTATCTGCCACCTATCTCGGAATTTCTATTCCCTCCAAAATCTGACGGATAATTTCATCTGCTGTAAGACCTTCCATCTCTCTTTCCGGAGAAACGATCACTCTGTGTCTTAAAACAGCATAACTTGCATCTTTAATATCTTCAGGAGTTACAAAATCTCTTCCTCTTAATGCTGCAAAAGCCTTGGAAGCAGTAAGAAGTGCCAGTGAAGCTCTTGGTGAGGCTCCCAAATACAGGAATTGGTTTTCTCTCGTATTGATGATAATCTTAGCGATATATTCCATCAGCTGAGATTCCACGATAATTTCCTTTACCAATTGCTGATAGCCTTTCAGTTGGTCTGCCGTAATAACACGGCTCACCCCTTCTGTTTTATCTTCTTTTTTACTTTCGTGCTGATTTTTAATGATCGCGATTTCCTGCTCAAGATTTGGATACCCTACATTAATTTTGAACAGGAAACGGTCTAGCTGTGCCTCCGGAAGTCTATATGTACCTTCATGTTCTATCGGGTTTTGAG
This sequence comes from Chryseobacterium bernardetii, assembly GCF_003815975.1. Classification (NCBI taxonomy): domain Bacteria; kingdom Pseudomonadati; phylum Bacteroidota; class Flavobacteriia; order Flavobacteriales; family Weeksellaceae; genus Chryseobacterium; species Chryseobacterium bernardetii. The sequence goes on along the minus strand of NZ_CP033932.1, from coordinate 1,748,882 downwards.
TAGCTACCACCAGGAATGGTTCTTCCATTATGTAACGGGTACCGTCCATTGTGATCTGCCTTTCCTCCATGACTTCAAATAATGCTGCCTGAGTTTTGGCTGGTGACCTGTTGATCTCATCAATCAAAATAAAGTTAGAAAAGACAGGTCCTTTTTTAAATTCAAATTCAGAGTTTTTCACACTGAAAACTGAAGTCCCCAGGATATCTGAAGGCATCAGGTCCGGTGTAAACTGAATTCTGCTGAAGCCTACATCAATAGTTTTAGCTAATAGCTTTGCTGTAATTGTCTTCGCAACTCCGGGAACACCTTCAATAAGAACGTGTCCGTTTGAAAGTAATGCTGCCAGAAGATGTTCTATCATATTCTCCTGGCCTACGATTACTTTTCCTATTTCTGCTTTCACCTTATCCAGACTTGCCCGAAGCTCTATCATGTCAATTCTGGACTGGAACTGATCTTCATTTTTATTTAGATTGATAGAAGGCTGGTTTTCTATGTTTGGGTTATCAAGATTTTCCATAATAAAATTTAATTTACCAATGTAATAATTCTCATGCATCAGGAGTAGTCTTTATTATCACTGGTATACTGTTATATTATTTAAGTATTTCGTCTAGTAATTTATTAATTTTTGCCAGATCTTCCTTCATTACACTGGCATAAGGATCCTGCGCTCTTTTGATAAGGCTGATCGCCTCATTAATCATTTCAATTGGTTTTCCTGTTTTCAGCTGTAACTTTTTGGCAAATTCCTCATCAATATTTTGGGTATCAATCAGAAGGTCTATTCTTACTCTATTCAGAAAATATTGGGCCTTCTTAGCCATCATATCATGAAAATCGCCTTCCTGAAGATAAAGATTTCCAATGCTTTTCACAAAATCCAAAGAGGTATTTCTCAAAGGCTCTATTATGGGGACAATTCTCTGCTTTCTTTTGGCATTAAAGAAGATAAAAAGAATGAGTCCGCCCAGGAATATCCACCACGCATATTTAAGTGCCGGATTTCCCAATATAAATCTCATGAAAAATCGTGAGGCTTTGGTATTATTCTCCACAAACCAAACGGTTTCACGGTCCGGAAGATAAGAAAATATATCCTGTGCATATTTTACATTACCAGGCTTCAGCAAATAATAGTTGGTAAGGAAAAGTGGTTCACTATGAACATAAAAATTCCCTTTTCCGAATTTTATTCTGATAAAATTAGCCTGGTCCGTATTTTTCTTTTCTACTGTTTTACCCAGAACTTCCACCCCCGGCTTAATAAATGAAAAACCTCTTCCTGATGGAAATTTATCCAGCTGGATGAAGTCATTTTTATATTTTGTATCTGTAAGCTTCAGTACGTTCTCTTCTTCAAAAGAGATTTCTGAATCATAAAATCCGATACTGTCTGAAACTTCCTTAGGCATACGGCTTATCACCAGCATGGCATCCGAACCATTTGAAACCTGATCCATCACTTTTTTCCACGATTCCGTATCAATATCAGTTTCAATAATAACAATATTATGAGTTTCTTTTTGATGCTGATTATAATATTCGTAAGGTGCCTGGTTGATCTTCTTCAGATTATTTTTAAAAAGATCTTTAGCTTCATTATCAAAAACAAAAAGGCCAAACGGTGACTTCTGGTTGACATCAAAGTTTTTACGCCAGTCTGTTGTCTCTTTTTTATTCACTTCAAGCAAAGCCAGAATAACCATCACAACGATGAAGATCACAGCATATATTCTGAAAGTCTTATTCATGGTTAATGGATTTATGGTTTAAATGCCTGATACTGATTTTTAAATTTCTGGTAACTCTGCTCATCAATATTGAACTCCCCGTACCATACATAATCGAAGATATAGGACAGATCGAAGAATTCACTTTTAAGTTGGGGTACTTTTAACTCTGCCACATAGTCTTTATTGGTCTTTTCCGGATTCCAGTTGATAAGCTTTTTATCACTTAATTTTTTAAGAATGAATAAGAACTGATAGCGGACGGCAGAACGATAATCTCCTGAATGTTCAAATTTTGCAATACTTTCCGGAAAATTGATTTCATGGATATTTTCATGGAGTTCTTCTACATTCAGATTGATCTTCTTATTCTTTTTGCCGAAAATAAAATTCCCGTCTTTTCCCAGAATATATTTAATGATAAAATATAAAAGAAAGCCTACCAGGATGATAGCAAAAAGCCGAACAAGTGCTACCGTTACTTTAGAGGATTTTTCAAAAACCGTTTGCCCAAAAATACTTCTGAAAATACGGTCTACTTTTCTCATTAGTTTCTGCCAGAAAGATTCTCTTGGTTTTGATACGGTATAATCAAATTCATTGCCTTTGTATCTTGACGGAATATTCTTCTTAAATTCTTTAGGATACACTGTATTTTCTGAAACCGGGTTATTTGCCAGCACAGAATCTGCCCGCAGCATATTATGATAATGCCCGGTGGTATACAGTGAATCTGCCGTATAATCATCCTGAGCTTTCACAATGCTTAGGGAAAAAACTAATAATATGAAAAAAAGAATCCTATTCATTAATTCCGATAGTATCTATTTCTTCTAATTCTACTTTCTGATGAAGATCTGTTCTGCTGTCATAATACATCAGCCCGGCATTCACATACAACAGATTGGAAAGGAAGAATGAAAGCAGCATTGATATTCCGTAAAAAACAAAAAATGCAATTCCAAAAACGCCTGTAAAAGGATTTTGCTCAAAATTTCCATCCGGTGTGCTAGTAAGTACTGAGCCATAGAAAAAGATCATCGGAATATAGGTAAATACGGAACTGATCATCGTCATTATAATAAACATCACAAAAGCTGCTCCCCAGTATTTCCAGTAAGGAGATTTCTCGCTCCCGTTAGGATAAGAAAACTGCGAACGGATAGAATAGCTTAAACTTTCCATAAACCCTCTGCCTGAATTAAAATAATCGTACATCAGAAATGTAATCACATTAAACAATGTAGGATAAACAATCATAACAAGAAAAATCCCGATCAGTACAAAGACCAGAAGATAGGAAAAACCTACTATAAATAATGATAAAGGAATTACAATAAATGTCATCCCAAGGCATAACTTAACAATTTTTCCAATATTCTTTTTAAAGTCGCCTAAAATCTCATCTGTCTTTATATTCTTTGCCCCGTTAGCAATTCTTTTCAGATAAAAGACAGGATAAAGATAATTAATGACCGCCAGGATCATAAAAAGCAGAAATGTGAGAACACCTACTCCAATCAGCATTCCTGCGTTCTCCGAGAAATACCGTTCAAAATAATAGGTATCTCCTCCCAGATTGGATCCAAAAATCTGTGAAAAAAGTTCCTTATATCCGAAAATAAAAACTGTAACCATTAAAATCAACAGCAAGCCATTAATCAGAATATAGTTCTTAAAATAATTCTTTCCGTATAGTTTGAAAAAGTTGAAACTGTCACTTATGAAAGTTCCGAAGTCCCGTTTCTTATAAAATTGTATCATTGAGGTGTTTATTAGTTTTTTTATTAACTATAGAAGGATACACAAAATAGTAAAATCCTATCACTGCCAGAGATCCTAAAATAATAATAAGGTTCAGGATCACAGGCATCTTTAAAGCATGTCTTGTAACATATCCTTCAATAATTCCGGCGCAAATGGTAAAAGGAACCGTACTTAAAAATATTTTAAAAGAATCTTTAAATCCTTTTTTAAAAGAATTAAACCTCGAGAAGGTTCTTGGAAATAAAATAGATGCTCCCAAAATTAAACCACACATTGCTTCCACTACCATCGCAAATATTTCAAAGACTCCGTGGAGCCAGATTCCTCTTGCACTGTCTTTTAACGCACCATAATCGTAGAAAAAGTACTGGAATGATCCCAACATTACGCTGTTGGAAAGCAGCGCAAATAAAGTTCCTACCCCACCGGCAATTCCGTAAATATATAGCTTAGCCCCAACCTGGATGTTATTGAAAATAATCCCAATGGTTGTTCCCCAGGTTGTCCCACTCTGGTAAACTCCAACTGCATTATTCTTTTTAATGTTTTCGATGGTTTCATTCACATAGCTTTCTCCAAGAATGATATTCACAAAATCTTTATCATACATCGCAGAAAGTACCCCTATAGAAGTGAATAGAGCAAAAAACAGAAAAGCATACAGTAAATATCTCCGATACTGATAGACCAGCAACGGGACTTCTGTTTTAAAGAAATACACCAATCTGTTCTCCTCTACTCTCTTGGTTTTATAAATCTTTTGAAAGATCTGTGAAGACAGGTGATTCAGATAAACGGTAGTATTGCTTTTAGGATAGTAGGTCTGAGCAAAAGAAAGATCATTGATCAGGTTTATATATAACGAAGACAGGTCATCAGGATTTTTTTTTATTTTCCCATCAATAACCTGTTCTATTCCCAACCATTTTTCTTTATTTTGTTTAATGAAATAAACTTCTCTCATAATTGTAAAGGCTAAAATAATAAAAAATATGTCTCAGATCGCGATAAATACTTCACAAAATGTAAATATTAACTTCAATACAGCAAGTGTTGGAGAAAGAATGCTTGCATTTATCATTGATCTTCTGATAAGGGTTGCCTATATTGTCATTATCCTGTATTTGTTTTTCAACGTCCTGGACCTGGGATATTTGCTTAATGGCCTGGATAGCTGGTCTGTAATGGCCGTTTATATCATCCTTTCCTTTCCTACTTACATCTATCCTTTAGTTTTAGAAAGTTTAATGGAAGGACAGACACCGGGAAAAAAACTCATGAAAATCAGAGTGGTAAAGATTGATGGATATCAGGCCGGCTTTGGAGATTATATGATCCGTTGGGTATTCAGGCTTATAGATGTATCCTTTGCGGGAGTAGTAGGCTTAATTTCAATGATCGTTTCCAAAAATAATCAGCGCTTGGGAGATATCGCCTCCGGAACAGCTGTGATTTCTTTAAAAAACAACATCAATATTTCTCATACTATTCTTGAGAACATCAACGAAGATTATGTTCCTTCATTTCCTCAGGTGATTGCTTTGAGTGATAATGATATGAGAATCATTAAGGATAATTATACTAAAGCTGTGAAAGCAGACGACCGCCAGATCATCAGTAAACTTTCCGATAAGATCAAAAGCATTCTGAAACTGGAAATAGATCCTACCAAAATGACGGAAAAACAGTTTATCAATGTTATTATTAAAGACTATAACTATTATACCGGAAAGGATAATTAATACAATGGTCAATAGTCAGTTTTGTTCCGCAAGTGAATGATGAATTGTAGAACTGCTTTATTATTGCTTTAATTTTGTACCTTTAATACAATAAACCCTATATCATGAAATTTGAAAACAACAGATCCGGAAACGGCGGAGTTCTTACCCTGAACAATGAAGTAAAAGAAGTAGGAAGATTAACCTATACTATTTTCCCGGAAGAGCAAAAACTGATTATTTCTTTTGTCCTTGTACATCCTGAGTTTGAAGGAAGAGGAATGGGAAAATACTTAGTGGAAGAAGCCATCAAATTTGCAAGGGAAAATAACTGGAATGTTTATCCTCACTGCTCTTATGCCAGAGCTGTCATGATGAGAATGAATGATGTGGACGATATTTTCTTAAAGAGCTAAAACATCCTTCACCAGGATTTCTTCAATATTATCCGGATAATCTACTTTCAGATGATACTCTGAAGCTACCCATTCCATAATCTCCTGAAAGTCTAGAATTTTGGAATTTGGAATCCCCATCTTATCAAGAGCACAGGCGTTACATTCCTGTTCATACTGGTTATGGATAGGGATTACAAATAGTTTTTTATCCATGAAAAGCGCTTCAGCAGGAGTTTCGAAGCCTGCATTGCACAAAATACCTTCACAGTTTTCAAAATATTTAAGATACTGGGTTTCATCAATAGGAAATACTTCTACGTTTTTCACTTTAACCCGAACTTTACTGTATTTTGAAAAAACTTTCCATTCTACCGGAATTTTTCTTAGAACTTTAATAATATTTTCATCTGCAAAACTCGGAAGATAAACAAGATAATAACCTTGCTTGTAAGGGGTAAGGTTTCTGATCTTTTTCCGTATGACCGGCTTTTTAATCTGTGGATGATAATTTTCAAAATGAAAGCCAATCTTTCTTTCACTGGGAACATAATATTTTAAAATCATTTCTCCCAGGAAATCTTTCTTTTCAGGCTTAGGTGTTTCCGGAAAACTCATGGATGCCTGATGGCTCAGTTCAATCAGTGGCAGTTTCTTTAATTTTGAAGCCCAGCCTGTCAAAGGCTCATAATCGTTAATAATTAAGTCATATTGAGAAAGCTCTAAATTTCTTATCGTTCTTGCCGCATCAATAAATTTATTCTCAGAAAACGTTTTCCGATAGGATAAGCCTCCTGTTTTGTTATAAAGAAGGGAAATACCTCTATATTGAAAATCAATGGCAAAATCAGCCTTTAATTGCGACTGGTGTCCACTAATGAGCGTGTCTACCGAAGCATATTTTTTGAGTATCGGGATAATCTCCTGAGCTCTGGCCATATGACCGTTTCCGGTACCCTGAAATGCATACAGTATTTTCATTAAGTAAAATTGGTTACGATTTTTAAAAGCTCAGAATTATCCATTTCCTGAATTTCCTCTGCCTCGTCATCTTTCAGTAAATGTTTGTGATCGTCATAGTAAAAGATCTTCCATTCCTTATCATGATATTCCAATGCAGACAGATTTTCAATCCAGTCACCGGAATTCAGGTAAGTACAGGATCCTTTTTTATTAACAACCTCCCGAATCTGCGGCTGATGAATGTGTCCGCAAACCACATAGTCATATTGATTATCAATGGCCAGTTCAGAAGCCGTGAGCTCAAAGTCACCAATGTACTTTACCGCTTTTTTTACATTATTTTTAATCTTTTTTGAAAACGAATATTTCTCTCTACCCATTTTCTCCAAAAACCAATTCACTACATTATTGATAATAATTAAAAGGTCGTACCCCTTGCCGCCAAGTTTGGCGATCCACTTGGAATGCTGGACTGATGCATCGAAAACATCTCCGTGAAAAATCCAGGTTTTTTTCTGGTCAATCGTCAGACAGATTTTATTACAGACTTTAAGTTTTCCCAATTCAAAATCGGTAAACTTACGGAACATTTCATCATGGTTTCCCGTAATATAATAAACATCTGTATTCTTGGTAGCAAATGAAAGGATCTTTCTGATCACTTTCAAATGAGGTTTAGGGAAGTAAGACTTTTTGAATTGCCAGATATCAATGATATCACCATTCAAAACCAAAGTTTTAGGCTGGATAGAATTGAGGTATCTCAGCAATTCCTTAGCCTTACATCCATAAGTTCCCAAATGAACATCCGATATGACAACTAGCTCAACGTTTCTTTTCATCCGTATATTTTTCAGCTTTTTAATTTGCCGGACGGAACGCCTGTGATTTCAAATAAAAAATACATTAAGGCGCTTCATAGTTTTTTACAAAGAAACTAATTGAAAGTTAACTGTATATGAATGCTATATTATTTTTTATAAAGAATTCATCAACTCTTCAGTGATTTCCATATTGTGATAAACGTTTTGTACATCATCGTCATCCTCAAAACGCTCAAGCATTTTCATATTTGCTTTAAACTGCTCTTCATTTACCTCTTTTGTATTGTTTGGAATTCTTTGTAATTCTGCACTCTTTGCTTCAATACCAAGTTCATCCAATTTATGAGATAAAGATCCGAAATCCTCAAAAGCAGTTGTAATCATTACTTCTTCTTCATCTTTTTCCACATCTTCGGCTCCGCCATCAATCATTTCCATTTCGAAGTCATCCCACTCCATTTTTACTTGAGCCAGATCAATTGTAAAGATTCCTTTTCTATCGAAGATAAATGCAAGCTCACCATTTTTACCCAGGTTTCCGTCAAACTTGTTGAAAATAGCTCTTACGTTAGCTACAGTTCTTGTAGTATTGTTTGTAGTACATTCTACAAAGAAAGCAACACCTCCCTGTCCATATCCTTCATAAGTAATTTCTTCGTAGTTTTCTGCATCTGCGCCACTGGCTTTTTTAATGGCTCTTTCAACATTATCCTTAGGCATGTTTGCCCCCTTAGCGTTTTGGATACATCTTCTCAGTGCCGGGTTAGATTCAGGATCTGCTCCACCTGCTTTTACTGCTAATGCAATATCCTTACCTATTTTAGAGAAAGTTTTGGCCATTTTATCCCATCTGGCCATTTTAGAAGCTTTTCTATATTCAAATGCTCTTCCCATTTTTAATTTTTAATTTTCAGCAAAATTACTCAAAAGTCCACAAAAAAAAAATACCTCCAAAAAATTGGAGGTATTCATTATTTAGAAAAATTAATTATTTTTTCTTTTTAGCAGCAGCTTTTTTCTTAGCTGGAGCTTTTTTAGCTTTTTTCACTACAGTCTTCTTCTCTACTACTTCTAGATCAGATTTCTTAAGTGCATCCCAAGCAGCACCGTTTACAGCTTCTACAACTACTTTTCTGTCAACCATTCTTTCAGCATCAGAAGCTTTTGCAGGAACTTGAGCATCTCTAGAACCTACACCAGTAGATTTCAATTGAGTTCCGCTAACACCTCTAGACTCAAGAGCAGCAACTACAGCAGCAGCTCTTTCTCTTGAAAGTTTTAAGTTGTAAGCAGCAGCACCTTTAGCATCTGTGTGACCTGTTACTAAGAACGTTCCGTCGTTAGATTGCTTAATGATAGTAGCAGCTTGATCTAATTTACCATTAGATTCTGGTCTGATAGTCGCTTTGTTGAAGTTGAACAAGATATCTTTAAGAGCTCCTGTAGCTTCTTTAGCGATTACGTCTTTTGGTTTAGGACATCCGTTGTATTCTGGAAGACCTGGAACAGTAGGACAAGCATCATCTTTATCAAGGATACCGTCACCGTCTGTATCTGGCCAAGGACAACCTTTGTTTTCAGCAGGACCTGCTACAGTAGGACAAGCATCATCTTTATCGATTACACCGTCACCGTCTGTATCTGGCCAAGGACAACCGTTGTTTTCAACTGGACCAGCTACATCTGGACATTGATCGTCTTTATCTGGAACTCCGTCACCGTCAGTATCAGGACATCCTTGGAATTCTGGTAAACCTGGAGTATCTGGACAAAGATCGTCTTTATCTAGGATACCATCTTTATCTCTATCTCTGTTTCCGAATCTGAATAAGATGGAAGCAGAAGCTTGCCAGAAGTTAGCAACAGTAGATTTATCACCTGGAGTAGATACATAATCTCCTTGAATACCTAGACCGAAGTTTTTAGTTACCCAGAAGTTAGCACCAGCACCTGTAGCTACAGTAAAGTGATTAGCTTTACCATTCTCGTTACCATTATCTCCGTTTGAAACATTATAGTCTAATACATTACCATTAGCATCAAGACCATTTTTAGGGAATGATTGTCCTGTATAGTCATGTCTTAGATAGTTAGCACCAACTCTTAAATATGGATCGAACCAAGATTCTTCGTTCCATAAAAGACCTGCACCGTGAGCCTGGAAACCTAGACCTGTCATTAGGAAAAATTCTTTCCCCATGTTGAATCTTTTGTTTTCAACATTTCCAACAGAAGTCTGCCAGTCAATAACCAAACCTTTACCTACGTTTCTAGCAACTGTTAACTTAGATAATGGAGGTGTAATAGAATAGCTGTTCATATTGAACAGGTTCTTTGTTAAATTTTTCGCAGAGAACGTGTTACCGAATGTAGATCTTGCTGCTACGTGGTTTTCAGCGTGAGCACCAACTCCGATTAACCACGGATTGTTGGTAGTCTGTGCGAAAACAGTAGAGGCAACGGTAAGCGCCAATGCTGAAATTCCTAATTTTAGATTTTTCATAGAATTAAATGATTAAATAATTGATAATGCAAAATAAATATAATTTTTCTTTATATACAAAGTTTTTCAAATGATTTTTAACTTTTCTTTAATATTCTGTCCAGGTTCCGCTTATTTTCTCTATCTTTAATGGCCTCTCTTTTATCGAAAAGCTTTTTCCCTCTACCCAGCGCTATCAGCACTTTTGCTTTACCCCTGTCAGTGATATATAATTTTAAAGGTATAATCGTATTCCCTGCATCTTTTAACTTTTTTTCAAGTTTTTGCAATTCTTTTTTGTGCAAGAGCAATTTCCGTTCCCTTTTTGTTTTATGGTTGTAAAAAGTTCCCAATTTGTACTCATCAATCATCATGTTGATGATGTACAATTCCCCATCAATAAACTGACAGAAGGATTCTGTAATAGATGCTTTGGAAGAACGTAAAGATTTTATTTCTGTACCCGTTAAAACCATTCCGGCTTCATATTCTTCAAGAATTTCATATTCAAAACGGGCTCTTCTGTTTAATATATTAACTGTTTTCTCAATCTTCATCATTTTAAAATTTCGTTAATGAAATATATAAAAAATACCATACATTTAAAAACTTGACTATTATATTATTACAAAATACCCAAATTCTTTTTGTATTTTTGCGCCAAATTTACAAAACTATATGTTAACAGTATCTAACTTATCTTTACAATTCGGGAAAAGAGTTCTTTTTGACGAGGTAAATATTATGTTTACCAAAGGAAACTGCTACGGAATCATCGGAGCAAACGGGGCGGGAAAGTCTACATTCCTTAAAATATTAACAGGAAAGCAGGATCCTACAACAGGCCACGTATCTCTGGAACCAGGGAAGAGAATGTCAGTTTTAGAGCAGGATCACTTTGCTTATGATCAGTATACTGTTCTTGAAGCTGTATTAAGAGGTAATAAAAAATTATTTGAGATAAAGGAGGAAATGGATGCGTTATACGCAAAAGAAGATTTCTCCGATGAAGACGGAATTAAAGCGGGTGAACTAGGCGTAATTTACGACGAAATGGGTGGATGGACTGCAGAATCTGATGCACAGACCATGCTTTCTAACGTGGGAATTACTGAAGATATGCACTGGCAGCTGATGAGTGAACTTGAGAACAAAGACAAAGTAAAGGTCCTTTTGGCTCAGGCACTTTTCGGTAATCCTGATGTATTGATTCTGGATGAGCCTACCAACGACCTTGACATTGATACCATCTCATGGTTAGAGGACTTCCTTGCTGACTATGAAAACACTGTAATTGTAGTATCTCACGACCGTCACTTCTTAGATACGGTTTGTACCCACATTGGTGACTTAGATTATTCTAAACTTAACCTTTATACAGGTAACTATTCTTTCTGGTATCAGGCATCTCAATTAGCAACAAAACAAAGAGCCCAGGCTAACAAAAAGGCTGAAGAGAAGAAAAAAGAACTTCAGGATTTCATTGCAAGATTCAGCTCTAACGTGGCAAAAGCTAAACAGGCTACCGCAAGAAAGAAGATGATCGACAAACTGAATATCGATGATATTAAGCCTACTTCAAGAAGATATCCTGCAATTATTTTCGAAATGGAAAGAGAGGCAGGAGACCAGATTCTTGATGTAAAAGGTCTTGAAAAAACAAAAGACGGAGAATTATTATTCTCTAATATCGACTTAAACCTTAAAAAGGGGGATAAAGTGGCTGTACTTTCTAAGAACTCTTTAGCGATCACAGAGTTTTTCGAAATTTTGGCTGGAAATGTTGAAGCAGACAAAGGAACCGTTGCCTGGGGGGTAACTACAAACCAGTCTCACATGCCTTTAGACAACACTAAGTTCTTCCAGGAAGATTTAAGCCTTGTTGATTGGTTGAGACAATTTACCAAAAACGATGAGGAACGTCATGAAGAATTCGTAAGAGGATTCCTAGGAAGAATGCTATTCTCTGGTGATGAAGCTTTGAAATCTTGCAAAGTGCTTTCGGGAGGTGAAAAAATGAGATGTATGTTCAGTAGAATGATGCTTCAGAAAGCTAATGTTCTTTTATTAGATGAACCAACCAACCATTTAGACCTTGAAAGTATCACAACATTGAACAACTCACTGTCTAATTTTAAAGGAAATCTTTTATTGGCATCTCATGACCACGAAATGTTGTCAACTGTCTGTAACAGAATCATCGAATTGACTCCTAATGGAATCATCGACAGAGAAATGACTTATGATGAGTATCTTGCTGATAAAAAAGTAAAAGAATTAAGAGAAAAAATGTATTCTTAATCTTGATACATCAAATGAATATAAAAATACCTCAAAGCTTTGCTTTGAGGTATTTTTGTTTAAACAATAAATAAAATAATTATTTTGTAAGTTTTGTTGTTGGAATAGCAACAGTTCCCGGATCTTTCCATAACCCATCTTTTTCTGCTCTCTTTTTAATAGACTGAGCTCTTTTTTCACTGTCCGGATGAGAGTTGAACATTTTTTCAAAACCGGATTGTGTACTTCCTTGTGACAATAAAGCTAATTTTTTGAAAGCGGTATAAGCACCTACTACATCATATTTGTTAGCCTTCATAAAATCATAAGAATAAGTATCTGCTTCAGATTCTTGCTTTTTGCTGTGAGAAGCATCTAAAAAAGCATTAGCCATCTTTCCGATCTGGCTGTCATTAAGAGTAGCTACTGCACCAGAGGCCGATGAAGCGGCATCCAACGCTGCGGCTTTTAAGTAAGCAGATTTCATGGCATCTTTTGTATCCTGATTTTTAACATGTCCTATCTCATGACCAATTACAGCCAATAATTCATTATCTGTCATAATATCCATCAGAGAAGAAAATACCCGGACACTTCCGTCTGCACAAGCAAAGGCATTGATATCTTTTACTTTATAAACTTTGTAGTTCAGGTTCAGGCCGTCCTGAGATTTGTGTTTTCCAAACAGCTTATTCAGCCTAACTGTATAAGGATCTTTCGGTCCTGCTACAGGGTTGTTTTTATCCATCCAGTCTACGGATTCTTTAGATAATTTGATGGCATCTTCGTTCGTAAATGTTAAAGCTTTCGCTCCATTTGAAACGATCCCGGCTGCTTTTCCAAGATTAATTTTCTGTGCATCCATCGAATTCATTGCCCCTAAAAATATTAGGCAAACAATAATTTTTTTCATAGTCATTTAAATTTGGAGCACGAAGGTAATCAATTTTTAACAATTATTAAGTCAAAACTTCATTCTCTATCCCACCAAAATGCTATTTTTTTTCCTTATTTTTGTGAACATGAGTCAAAAATGGATTTACAAGCCCGAACCCGATGAGGAAGTTGTGGACGGACTAAGTTCGTCACTTGGTTTTGGTACTTTTGAATCTAAACTTCTCGTTCTAAGAGGAATTGACAATTATCAGAAGGCGAGAGAATTTTTCAAACCAAACCTTAACGATATACACAGCCCATTTTTAATGGCAGATATGCAAAAAGCTGTAGAGCGTATTGCCACTGCAATTGAAAATGGCGAAAAAATATTGGTATATGGCGACTATGATGTGGATGGAACTACAGCTGTTGCCCTAATGTACCTTTACCTCAGCAAAATTGTTGAAAAAAAATACCTGGATTACTATATCCCGGACAGAAATTCTGAAGGATATGGGATTTCTACCGAAGGAATTGATTTTGCGAAAGAGAATGGTTTTTCATTAATCATTGCTTTAGACTGTGGAATCAAGGCTCTTGATATGATTAATTATGCTTCCAGCCTTGGGATAGACTTTATTATCTGTGATCACCACCTTCCCGGTGAAGAGATTCCTAATGCTGCAGCTGTACTTGATCCTAAGAGAAGTGACTGCCGTTATCCATTCAAGGAACTTTCAGGATGCGGTGTAGGTTTTAAACTGTGCCAGGGACTTAATACCATTTATAAACTTCCGGATGCCGAGCTATTTGAGCTGACGGATCTTTTGGCTATATCCATCGCAGCCGATATTGTTTCAATGACCGGCGAAAACAGGGTTCTTGCAAAAATGGGACTGAAAACCCTAAGAAAAACAAGAAATCTTGGATTAAGATTATTAATTCCGGAAGATAAACTGTCTCATTTTGAAATTTCAAATATTGTTTTTGAAATCGCACCTAAAATAAATGCTGCGGGAAGAATTTCCCATGGAAAAGCTGCTGTAGAGCTTATGGTTTCTGAAAACCTGAAACATGCCCACCAAATCGTAGATGACATCATGAATCTTAATGATGAAAGACGCGAACTGGATATGAATTCTACCCTATCAGCTTTAAACCAGATCATAGAATCTCAGCAGGAAACAAAGCATACTACCATTGTTTATCATCCTGAGTGGAATAAAGGAGTGATCGGAATTGTGGCTTCCAGACTTATTGAAACCTATTATAAGCCTACCCTGGTATTTACAGATGGAAATAATGGGGAAATGGTAGCTTCTGCAAGATCTGTTTCGGATTTTGATGTTCATGAGGCCCTTGATATGTGTTCTGAATATTTCCTTAAATTCGGGGGACATCATGCTGCTGCCGGGCTTTCAATGGAAAAAGAAAAATTTGAAGCTTTCAAAGTTAAATTTGAGAAAGTTGTTTCTGAAAAGATCCAGGAGCACCAAAAGGAGCCTTCTATTACGATTGATTCTGAAATTAAGATTGATGACATCAACAGGGAGTTTATTAATTTTCACAGAAAACTGGCGCCATTCGGACCTCAGAACATGAAGCCTATCTTTACTCTGTCTAACCAAAAACTTTCAGGTTATGTAAAAACAATGGGTAAAGATAACAATCATCTTAAGTTTTATATCAAGCAGGAATCTACAGGCAGAAATATAGAATGTGTAGGCTTTAAACTGGGACAGTTTGTAGAGGATTTTAAAAATAAAAATTTTGATCTTGCTTTTACGCTGGAAGAAAATCACTGGAAAGGCAATGTGACTCATTATCTCAATATAAAGGATGTAAAGTTCAGGGATTAGATATTAGTTATTAATTCTGCTATTATATCTTATACCCTTTATCTCACTAATATGAAAAAAATTGGTCTATTCTTTGGATCTTTTAATCCGATCCATATCGGACATCTTATTTTAGCTAATTATATTCTGGAAAATTCGGATATGGATGAACTGTGGTTTGTAGTGAGTCCACAAAACCCATTTAAGGATAAAAAATCTTTGCTGAAGGATCATAACCGGCTGGATATGGTACAGCTGGCAGTGAAGAATTATCCTAATATGCGTGCTTCCAATGTAGAATTTTCTCTTCCTAAGCCAAGCTATACTATTGATACGCTTACTTACCTTCATGAGAAATACCCGGACTATTCTTTCAGCCTGATTATGGGTGAAGATAATCTGGACAGCCTTCACAAATGGAAAAATTCTGATGCCCTGATCAATAATCATCACATCATTGTTTATCCAAGGGTATTTGAGGGAGGAAAGAAAGAATCTGAGTATCTTCAGCACGAAAATATCTCTCTGATAAAGGCTCCAGTGATAGAGCTTTCTGCCACTGAAATCCGTAATATGATCAAGGATGGTAAGAATGTGAGGCCTATGCTGCCGCCTGAAGTTTTTGAATATTTGGACGGAAGTAATTTTTATAAGTAATTTTGCATAACCAAAAATCAGAGGTTAAAAAATTGAAAAATGAAAATTTCTTAACTTTTAACACTCTACTTATCATACAATAAATGGACTTCATCGAAAAATTTTTCTCAAAATATTCACAGGAAAAACTCATCAAATGGTTTAAACAGATCTGTCTGGCTGAGGCCATTTCATGTATTTTACTATATGGTGTGGCGATGATCTGGATTCGGTATGATGAGAACCTGTACTCTATTATTTTCATCAGCGTTATTGGTAGTTTACACGGATTGTTTTTTACACTCTATCTTTTGCTATGTCTTCCAGCAAGAAAAATTTACAATTGGGATGATGAAGATTTTGTGTTCGCTTTATTAGCAGCGTTTTTCCCCTTTGCTACAGTATGGGTAGATAAAAAGCTGGCCAGATTCGACAGGGAATAAAATTATTTTTCATAAAATTTCATGTTTTGCTGTAACAAATTTCTTGTTACAGTTGTCTAATTATACAGAAAGGTCAAGCAATCAATTTTTAAACCTAAATTTTTACAAACTGTAAATCAGTAAGTTATATTAATTTAAAAATATTTTTTAGTACTTTGTATTGCATGATACTAAATTTATTATATATCTTTGTAATGTTAAATAACAAACCATACAAGCTATTAATTAAAAAATAATAATCATGAAAACTCAAATTCTCATTGCAGCACTATTCTTCAGCGGACTGATTACCGCTCAACAGAAAAAAGATAGTTTGAAAATAAATGCTATTGAGTCAGTCAATATTAAGAAACAGGTTTTCAAAAAACAGGGGGACCGTCTTGTTTACGATGTAGCAGCCTCCCCTATTGCAAAAGGGACTAATACTTTTAGTCTTTTAAAACAGACTCCTATGATTTCCAGTATTGATGGAAAGACATTGAAAATTCTTGGGAAGTCTGATGCTATTATTTACATCAATAATAAAAAAAGCAATATGGATGCAGAGGCATTAATTGAAATGCTGAAGTCTACTCCATCTGAAGATATTCAGAAAATTGAAGTGATCACTGTTCCCGGAAGTGAGTTTCAGGTTGAATCTAAGGAAGGGGTTATCAATATTGTAATGAAGAAGAACAAAAACAATGGCTACAATGGGACTTTGAAAATGCAGAACGAGCAGGCTTATTACAACAACCCTAATGCGGGAGGATCTTTCAATTTCAGACAGGGAAAATGGTCGGGAAATTCTAACTTCAGAATGGGAAGCTGGACAGAAAGACAAAGATATACGCTTTCCAACGGGGATCCTACCTTCAGAAATGAATCTTATGGTTCTAATGATGATCCTAATAAAAACTTCGGTGGCGGATTCAATATTGACTATGAGATTAACAAAAAACAGAGTCTGGGGCTTTCTTATAATATGAGATATAATAAGAGTTTCAATTCTATTCTGGATATGACGAACTGGCAAAACGGGAAACTAATGGATAGAACCGTTAATCATGAAGATGCCCAGACCCGAAATCACTCTTTCAATTTAAATTATGAAATTAAGACAGATTCTATAGGCAGCAAACTTACCTCCAATGTTTCTTACCTGTGGTTCAACAGAGACAAGGTAAGCTTTAATGAGAGCATCCCTTTAGGTATTGATCCTTCAGGTGAAGAGTATAAAAAAAGATATTCTGCTTTACAGCAGTCTGTACCACAAATCATCAACAATTATGCTGCTAATATAGATTTCCTGAAAAAAACGGCTAAAGGAGCAACATGGTTAATGGGGGTAAGTTATAATTATACCAATACGGATAATGATACCAGACAGGACAAATTAACAGGCGGGGAGTTTGTAATGGATCCCAAACAAACCAATCATTTCATTTATAAGGAAAATATTTTAGGAATTTATCTTAATTATGAGAGAAAGCTTACTGAAAAGTTATCCGGAAAGATAGGAGCCCGTTATGAAATGACAAGAAGTACCGGAGATATCCTTGGAAAAACAGGGTTCGAAAGAAACTATAATAACCTGCTTCCTTATCTGAACTTAAACTATGCTATCAATTCAGACCACAATTTAAGTTATACTTTCTCCAGCAGAATCAGAAGACCAAGATTCTGGGAACTTAATCCTTCAAGAACTTATTTCACTCCAACCAATTACACACAGAATAATCCATTTGTACTGGCGGCTAAATTTTATAACCAGGAGCTGAACTATATGTATAAAAATGCATTCTATGCCAATCTGAGCTATACTATGGTAAACGACGCGGCAGCTTCTGACCTGCTTCCTTTACAAGGGATTTTAACAGCCCCACAAAGGGATGAAAACGGTAATATCATATACGATCCGGCAGGTAATATGCTTATGGAAAAAACAAGATTCCTGAGATACATCAGAACAAATTATGGAAAAAACAGAGAAATCAGTTTAACACTTGGGATGAACAAGTCCTGGTTTAAAGATATCTGGACAACCAATTATTCTGTAAACCTTGGGTATATTACTTACACTGGTGGAGTATGGCAGGACCCGACTTCTCAATTAGGCCCATACGAAAGTGAAGAGCTGGAACCTTATATTGTGGATGTTAAGAACTACAATATGTCTGCAACCATCAATAATATCATCCGTCTTTCTTCTAAAAAAGACTGGTTTTTAGGAGTTAACTACTATTTCGGAAGCAAAGTGGCTATGGAAGGAGGAACAATAGGAGTAAGACAAAGCTTTGATATCAGTGTGAAGAAAATTATTGGTGACTGGACCATACTTGCGGAAGGTAACGACTTATTTAACCAAAGTTTCTACAGAGTTAATGGTGTACAGCCTAATGGAAAATACAACAATATAACCAACTTCAACTATCCACGATTAATAAGTATTGGGGTAACCTACAATTTCGGAAATCAGAAACTGAAAAAAGCAAGGGAAATGAAATCAGCGAATGATGCTGTAAAATCAAGAACCTAATCTATAAAAACTTATCTCTCTTAACCACTCTTTAAAAAAACAAACATGAAACGTATACTTTTGTCAATAGCTGTCATATTCGGAACTTGTGCTTTTGCTCAGGAAAAGAAATCTGACTCGACAAAGACTAAAAATATAGAAGGTGTTACCATCACCAAACAGGTATTCAAAAAACAAAGTGACCGTCTGGTATACGATGTTGCATCTTCTCCTATAGCGAAAGGAAATACCACTTTCGATATTCTGAAACAAACTCCTTTATTGTCTTCAACAGATGATAAAACATTAAAGATTGCAGGAAAGAACAATGTATTAATCTACATCAACGGAAGAAAATCCAATATGGATGCAGAATCTTTGGCTCAGTTCCTGAAAAACACTCCGGCGGAAAACATCCAGAAAATTGAAGTAATTACGGTTCCGGGAAGTGAATACCAAGTGGAATCTTCGGATGGAATTATCAACATTGTTTTAAAGAAAAAAATGAGTGATGGTCTCAACGGAAATATGAGATTCTCCAATACCCAGGGTAAATACAATGGCAGCCAGGCAAGTTTTTCAGCTAATTACAGAAAAGATAAACTGGGAATAAGCGCCAGTCTCAGTGGAGGCGAAAATATTGAAGCGCAAACCTACACTCTGAAAAACAGCAGTATTGGCGCATCTAATGAATCAACCGGTGATATTGATGATCCCAACAAAAACATTGGCGGTTATCTGAATATAGATTATCAGTTAAATGATAAGAGCAATTTAGCTTTATCCTGGAATACATGGGCAAATAAAAGTTATAATTCAACCGTAGGCCTGTTCAACACCATTATTAATAAAGATGGAACCAGCTATACATGGTCTAAAAATAAGGAGGATTCAAGAAGTTATAATAACTCAATCAATTTAAATTATGAATTAAAAACTGATTCTTTAGGCAGTAAACTGAACGTAAATGCAGCTTATCTGAATTATAAAAGATTTCAGTTCACCGATAATATGACTTATAAATCCAATATAAACAGGGATGTATTGGGAAAGAGTACACAACTATTGCAGGATCTGCCGCAAATTATCAACAATTTTTCCGGAATGGCAGATTATATCCAGAAATTTAAGAATGATCTGACCATTTCTGTTGGTGGAAATTATAATAAGACCAAAACAGATAACGATACTAAAAACACAACTTATTTTGTTGATCCTGAAAAGCCAACAAAATCGGCACCCAATCATTTTATTTATGACGAAAATATTTATGGTTTCTATTTGACTGCTGAAAAGAAGTTTTCAGAAAAATTCTCCGGAAAAGTAGGAGCCCGATATGAGATTACCAACAGTTTAGGAACATCAGACAATCCACCTACAGAAGCTCTTAAGAGGATTGAAAGAAACTACAATAATTTCCTTCCTTATCTAAGCTTTAACTATGCTATTAATGATAAAAACAATCTCTCTTATTCATTTTCAAGCAGAATGAGAAGACCAAGTTTCTGGGAGATCAACCCGGTAGTGAATAAACTTACCGATGACAATTATACTCAGAATAATCCTTTTGTAAAGGCATCCTCTACCTACAATCAGGAATTAATGTATATGTATAAGAATTCCTATTTCGTAGTTTTAAATCATTCTTACATTAAAGATGCCATTACCCAGGTTCCGTTACAGGGGTATCCTGAAAAACCGAATGGTGATATAGGTAAAAATCTTGCCTTAAGATATATCAGAACAAATTTTGGAGATAAACAGGAAATGTCTGCAATGGTGGGAATCCAAAAATCATTCTTCAAACAGCACTGGACTACTAATTTCAGTATTGGAGTTCAGCATAACAGAAATAACGGGAGCCTTGATATGGATCCTACTACAGGAGACCGATTCAAAAATGAACTTGGACAATATGTTACCTATGTTAATGATACGAATTCTACCAGTGTTCTAATCCAGACCAACAATACCATCCGTCTTGATAAGGCTAAAACATGGTTTCTTGGGGTTAACTTTTTCTACATAGACAAACAGCAGATAGAACTGGGGATGTTACGAGGTTTATCAAGTCTGGACCTCAGCATCAAGAAAAACTGGAACGACTGGACATTTGCTCTGAATGTAAATGATGTTTTAAGAACCAATATTGTAGAAATTGATGACTATCAAAGTAACGGAAACTACAATTACATCCACCAGAATCAATACAAAAGAACCTTTACAGTGAGCCTTACTTACAATTTCGGGAACAAAAAACTGAAAAAAGTGAGAGACATTGAAGGCGCTTCTGATTCTATCAAGAGCAGGACAAGATAAAAACTATCTTTCTTCATATTCAATCAAATTATTTTGTACACAAACCTGTTGATTCTTCAGCAGGTTTTTTATCTTTAATTATATGAAAAAGAGTTTAATATCTATCATCAGTCTTATTTTCTTACTATTCACAGCCTGTAAAGAGAATAAGATCAGCCTCGGAAACAATATCAGCTTTAATAAAGAGGAAAATCTTCATTATGGGAACAATCCGCAACAAGTGATAGACCTTTATATGCCCGATAAAACACCATCTGAGGAAAAAGAAATTTTCATTATTATTCATGGCGGTGGCTGGCGCGGCGGAAATAAATCTCAACTTACTTTCTTCACGCTTTCTCTGATGCAAAGGTTTCCGGATCATGTTTTTGTCAACATGAATTACAGGCTGGCCTCTGTTGTACAGTATGCCATTCCCAACCAGACAGATGATATTAAAAGCGTCATTACCTATCTGAAGAAGAGGCTAAACTATCAGCCTAAGCTTATTCTTATGGGAAACAGTGCCGGCGCCCATTTATCTATGCTTTATGCTTATCATTTTGATGCTGATAAAAACGTAAAGGCAGTTATCAATATTGTAGGTCCTGCTGACCTTTCAGATAAAAGCTTCAAAAGTTATGAAGAATATTCTTTTGTAAAAAAGCACCTGGTTGATGCTAAAATACTTCCTGCAAAGACCTCAGCTATTAATTTTGCCAGCCCTGTTCATTGGATTAATACAGCCTCTTCCCCTACACTTTCTTACTATGGAAAAACAGACCGTGTGGTTCCTTTAAGCCAAAGTAAGATTCTGGATTCTGTTTTGAGTAAAAATAATGTTATTCATGAGTCTTATGAATTCAATGGCGGTCATCTGGACTGGGATAAGCAACCTAACAATGTCCTACTTATTGATAGAATTGAAGCTTTTCTTAAAAAGGCAGATAAAAAATAACACGTTCTGATTCAAAACGTGTTATTCCTTTATTTTAAATTTGATTTATTCTGATTTTACAACATCTGTTCTTTCTGAAACTCCATTGGAATTGAAGGCTTCAATCTGAAAATAATAAGCATCTGTTCTGTCTGCTCCTGTAAAGAAATACTCATTCTTTCCGTATACCATAATACTTCCATACATTTTATCAGGAGATTTTCCCCAATAGATTACATAGCCGTCTGCTTCGGGATTCTGCTGCCATTTCATCCAGATACTTCTTCTTTCTCCATATTTTTTAGGATCAGCCCTTAAAGGAACAAAGTTTTCTACCTTGGCTGGCTGTTTTCCAGATCCCTTTCCAAATACCCTGAAACCGCTTAATGCAAATTTTCCGGTAGGCATCTTCAGATTTTCCATTTTAAGGAAACGGGCTTTTGCAGGGTGCTCAAGTTCAACATAATCGTGAGGAACATCTTTAGTATTCTTACTTTTGTCCACAATTACATTCCATTTCTTCCCATCATTAGAACCATAGATTTTATATTGGTGCATCTTTCCTATTGTTTTTCCCATAAATTCAGCATCCTGATCTGCATAATTGATCTGAATAGCATTGATGGTGGAAACTTCACCAAGATCAGTCTGGAACCATTCTCCTGAATTTCCTGTTTTAGCACTCCAATAGGTCTTGATATCTTCATCTACAGCATAATTAGGCTGATAGCTGCCTAAAGTAGATGAAACCTGAACCGGTTTATTATAATTCAATAGCATCCATCCTGCAAAAAGACCTTTTGTAAAATCTTTTCCCTGGGCATATTGCGGAAGGTAGGTAGGATAATCACCATAGGCCGTATTACAATACATCACATCATCTTTATCAAAACCTGCCGGCCATATTCCCAGTCTTCTTTCAAAATTATTTTTGGTAGAAATAAAGATGGTGGAAACGTGCCACCAGTTTTTATAATTATCTTCAAAGGTAGCTCCGTGGCCTGCGCCCCTTGCAAAACCTCCCGGTTTATAAGAGAATGGATTATGCTGCTGGTATTCGAAGCCTTCCAGAGGATTTTTGCTTACATATACCCCATCGGAATATCCACTGAATTCTGTTGCCGGAGCGCCATACTGCATATAGTACTTCCCATTGTGTTTTGTCATCCATGCACCTTCCACAAAGGGCTGAAGAAAAACATTATCATTATACTCCCCGAAACGTTCCCAACCATGGTCCTCAGGCTTCAGTTTAATAATAGGTTTTACAAAACCTTCGGACTGGAGATTCTTCACCTTCACTTCTGTTCCCAGCAACGGCCACTCATTACTTGAACCCCAATACAGGTATAATTTATTTTTGTCTTCATCATAATGGAAGGCAGGATCCCACGCTCCTACTTTTAAAGTATCCACTGCAATTTTCCAGTCATCTTTAGTAGGATTTGTGCTTTTCCAGATCGGAAAATCCTGTTCCCAGGTGGAGCCATATACATAGAGTGTGTCTTTCATAGCCCATACAGCCGGGGCATTAAGGTCGTGAATGTATTTATTATCCCTCAGGAATTTTCTTTTAACAAACTTCCAGTCCAGCATATCATCACTATACCAGTATCCTTCCTGATTGGTAGAAAAAAGAAACAGCTTATTCTTAAAATTAACAATTACAGGATCGGCTGTAGCACGGTGTTTTCCCTGTTTTGAAAAAACTTCAAAAGGAGTATAACCGTAATCAATATTAATAGGATTACAAAAAGTTTTCTGCTGAGCTCCTACAATGATCCCAAGGAAAATAGTTAATGACAGAAGATATTGTCTCATTTTTAGATTTTATAGATTGAAGCAAAGTTAGTTAACTTTTTTTAGTTTTCTCCAAATAAAGCCATCCAAAAGGTAATGAGTAAGCTGGGGAACAACTAATAACGGAACTAAAAATTGAAGCAGGTTTTCAGAAATAGCCAGGTCCAGTGAAAAGTGTTCTTTTCAAACTAAAGTTTCCACAGAAATTCTAAAAAGGTAAAACCTAAGATGATTCCTACAAATAAAAACCTTTGCTGTCCAATAACAAATCTTCTGACTCTGTTTCCAAAGTCAGAAGAATATGTAAACCTTTATTTGATAATGGGTTCAATTATTTTTTTGGAAGAAAAACTTCTGCAAGCATACATCTTGCGCTTCCTCCTCCGTTTACTTCAATCGTATGCAGATCGGAATAAATAATTTCACAATATTTTTCAATGGCAGCTACCTGTTCCTGATTTAATGACTGATAAGCTGTCTGGCTCATCACAAGGAATTTTTCTCCGTCCTTATTCTGAACCTGAAGCATATTTCCTGCAAACTGCTGCATTTGCTCTTCCGAAATTTCAACAATTTCCTTTCCTGAATTCTTGATGGTTTCAATAACCTTTTCTCTTTCCAGCTCATCATCAATACAATCAAGGCAGATCACTACAAACTTATCTGCCACGCACATCATTACATTGGTATGATAAATGGGAAGTCTTTCTGTACCTACCGTCTGATAAGAATGGAAAACCACTGGCGTAAAGCCATATTTTGCACAGAATTCTCTGAATAAGTTTTCATCTAATCTTAAAGAAACTGAACCATAGGCAATTTTGTTATCGTGATCAAAGATCATGCTCCCTGTTCCTTCCAGGAAATGACCCTGGGTTTCAGGAAATGACCAGTCGTCAATTTCAGTAATTTCAAATCCCTGGTCTTTGATGCTTTCAAGAATATCATCTCTTCTTTCTACTCTTCTGTTGGAAGCGAACATAGGGTATAAAACCACTTTTCCGTCTCTGTGGAAACTTACCCAGTTATTGGGAAAAATGGAATCCGGTGTATGAGGGTCTAATGTATCTTTTATGGTAATTACATTAATTCCTTTTCCTCTCAGCTTTCCAACAAAGGTATTGAACTCTGCAAGTGCTTTTGACTGGATATCGGATCCCGTCTGTTCTACCTGAAAATAATTGTTTTTCGCAGTTTCTGCGTTGTAACCGAATGCAATCGGCTCTATCATTAATACTGTATCTGTAGTTTGCATTTTTTTTGAATTAAAAATTAAAAGATGATTTTTTCTCTCTCTTAAACTCTCCTACTCCACAACTTAATTAGTCTCTTACAAGCGGCATTGTAGAACATCTCAGTAGTCCACCCATTTTAGAGATTTCCCTGTAAGGAATTTCTTCTACAGTCATTCCCCATTCGTTTCTTAAGTGGTTATTCATTCTCGTAAATGCTTTGTCTGAAACTACAACATCCGGAGAAATAGAGAAAATGTTCGGGAACATTTCAAACATTTCTTCATCATTGATGTGGAAGCAGTTTTCTTCTCCGAAAATATCGATGATAAGACGATAATCGCTTTCATCTACGAATCCGTTTTTGTAGATGATGCATTTGTCTTCTCCTACTGGATTGAAAGTGCAGTCAAGATGTAAAATTCCTTCAAAAGGTACTTTATCGTTTTTCTTCAGTTCAAGATCTATGATTCTTTTCTTCGGAAAATATTCTTTTAGAATTTCAATGGCATACTCGTTAGTTCTTGCCGTCTTATAGTTTCTGTAATCTTCGCTGAAGCAGGTTCCGATAAAAAGGAAGTCATTCCATACAATAACATCTCCACCTTCAATATGTGCTGTTTCCGGCAGATTAATAATTTTTCTCCAGGCTACTTTTTCAAAAACACTTTTGTATGCTTCCTGCTCATCTGCTCTGTCTGCAATTACGTTGGAAATAATCATCTTATCATCAATTACAAAAGCTACGTCTCTTGAAAAGACCTGATTATAATCTTTAATGATACTTGGGCGAAGTACTTCAACATCATACTTTTTCAACACCGCTTCAAAAGCGTTCATTTCATTGATAATATCCTCTTCTTTAGGATAAATATTGTGTTCGATTGAGTAATATGACTTGGCGTCATAACTTTCCTCTAGCGTGGGAACCGGTCCCAATGAATTAGGCTGGCCCAAAACTACTGATCTCAGCCTCCCCGTTTCGTTTTTAATGTTTAGTCTCATAAAGATTTATGCAATACTACAAATATAAGTAAAGGTCTCTACCTATAAAACTTTTGCCTTATTTTCTCTATGAAATTTGGGACTCTCAATAAACACTATGCAGCAAATTTCTCCTTCTATTAAGCCAACTACAGGGGTTGGTATATAAAAATATCTACAACCTACTATATTTCATCTATATAAGAACAAAAAAACAGATATTATTTAATTTTAATTTCATATATTAGTGATATAATTTTCGCGAAATTATATTGTTTAAAACTTAACTATTAACATCAAAAATCAAAATCATGAACAAAAACAATCCAGTGCTTAAAAATGCACAGAAACTAGGAAGAGAACAACAAAAAACAGTAGTGGGTGGAATAGGAATCTCAACAGGCAAAAGATGTTGTGAGTGGGATCCTTCAGGAAAATGCATTATCTATACTTGTGATAGATGTGTATGCCCATAAAAATAATATAGCCTGCTTTTTCGAGCAGGCTTTATTTTGCTCAATATCAATATATTTCACTCATCAATTATTCATTGGTTTTTATTATTTTTTTAAATAAATCCATATATTAGTGATATAATTTTGCAAGATTATAAAAAAATTAAAATTTAACTATTAACATCAAAACAACAAAATCATGAACAAAAACAATCCAGTGCTTAAAAATGCACAGAAACTAGGAAGAGAGCAACAAAAATCAGTAACCGGAGGTATTATAAGGGAAAGATACTGCTGTGAGTGGAATGAGGATGGCAGCTGCAGAATCTGGACCTGTGGTAACTGTGTTTGCCCATAAAAAATATAAACCTGCTTTTTTAAGCAGGTTATTTTTACCTTGTCCTATTTTCTTCTTCTGTTTTCCGGATTTCTTTGAGCTGATAATCTGAACTTCCAAAATTATAACTCAGAGAAAAAATCAATCTGCTGCTGTCCCACCAATGTGTAAACCGATTATCCATAATCTGTTTATGCCTGAACTCTAAGCGTTGCTCATAAGAATCAAAAATATTATTGAAACCGATTTTTGTATTAAGCCTATTATCCAGCCATGATTTCTGGATTGAAATATCTACATTATACCTCGGTTTAATGATGTAAAGGCTATTTCCTGTTCTGGATTCATAATTGGCAAAAACATTCACCGTATAACCTTTCGGAAGGGAAAATACCTGATTTAATCTCAGTTCATAATTATAGACATTCAGTGCAAAGACCTCATCCAGATAGGGCATAAATTCATAATTATAATATCCTGTTATTTGGCTGGTCACGCTCCACCATTTCGTAATTTTTACCGGAAAGCTTGTTTCAAATATTGCAAAATTCCGATAAGGCAAATTTGTCCCAAGGTATTCCAAAACATTTGTTTCCGGATTATACAGTGGATAACGGGCCATTACATCTTTTTCTTTTCCAATAACAAAGCTTGTTATCCAGTTTTTATAACGATAGGTTGCTTTAATCTGGCTTGTAAATGAAGGCTGCAGATAAGGATTCCCTATCCGATAGTTCAACGGACTGAAATAGTACCGGAAAGGATTAAGCTGAGAAAAAGCTGGTCTTGTTATCTTTCTGCTGTAAGACAGGGAAAATTCACTGGATTTATTGAATGTGTAATTAAGACTTAAGGAAGGTAACCACTCAAGGTAATTTCTTTTGACAATGGAATCAGTACTCATTGCATTTGATATACTATTTGTACTTTCAAGTCTTACTCCTGCATTGATCTGAAAATTTCCAAATTTTTGCCTGTAGCTTACATAACCTGCCCATATTTTTTCTTTATACGAAAATATATTGCTCCGTATGGGATCATAACTAAACTGATTACCTGCGGATAGTGTATCATACCTGATATTATTACGTGTATATGAACTGCTGTATTTAATCCCGGCGCCCAAATCTGCATTTCCTAATTTCCGGGAAGCATCAGCCTGAGCAATATAGATATTAATTTTATTCAAAAGATCTGACTTCCAATAAGACAAAATACCAGTTGTAGATGCTTCTTTATTGATAAAATCATCAACCTGACTGTTTTTAACGGAAAGGTAATTCCCAATAAAATCAATCTTAAATTGTTTATTCTGAAAGGAATAATCAGCTGTTATTCCATAGTTTTCCTGATTATAATCTATAGGATTTTCACTGGCTGTATTAAAGATAGTTTGAGATTCATCATTATCAACAGTATAAAGTGATCCGTTCCGGATGCGGTCATTTTTCCTTGAATTACCCCTTAAACTAAAGCCAAGCCTATTTTTTTCATTTAACGTAAAGTCTGCTCCTGCCTGAATACTGTAAACTTTTCCCTGATCTTTCTGATAGGTATTGGTTCGCATAATATTCGTGTTGGCCAAATGCTGTAAAGCCTCATACCGGTACGTTGAAATTCCATCGTTAATTCCTCCCTGTATGCTGTAAGTGGCTTTTCCTGTATGATAAGAAATATTGAAAGCATTTTCCCGGTAGCTGAATTTATTCACATACACATTTCCATTGTAATTACCTTTCCAGCCCAGATTAACATTCTTTTTTAACCTGATATCAATAATCCCTTTAAATTCTGCATCATATTTAGAAGAAGGGTTGGCATTAACCTCTATAGATTCTACCATTTCAGGAGATAAAGACCTTAAATATGCCTGTAATTCCTGACTGCTCATTACAATCTGCTTCCCGTTAATAAAAATGGCCGGAGAAATTCTTCCGCCAATAAAAATTCCGTCTTCCTGCTCTACAGAGACTCCCGGAGTTTTTCTAAGGACATCAAGAAGATGAGTCGCGGTTTTAAAGTCTTTATTTCCGGCAACTGTGAGTACCAGATTCCCGTCATTGAGCTTCATCCTGCGTGAAGTGGATTGAATAACAACTTCCGAAATAGTTGTAGTGGAACTTTTATTATCCGGCAGAGAATCTGAAACATTCATTTTTGAGATTTCCTGTGCCTTCCCCAAAATAGATAATAATAGTAGCAACAATAAGAACCATAATTTGATAATCATAATTTTTAATTTTATGAATCAAAAGTATTGGCATGGTAGAAAAATCAGGTTTTGGAATTAAAATTCCGCAGTACGAAATTATAAATTTGAACTCTGAAACGTAGGTTCAGTAAGGGTTTGTGACTGTTTGTACAAAAGAGGTGTTGTATTTTTGATTTTTTTGAATGTTGAAAAGAAAGTAGATTTAGAGTTAAACCCCACCTCATATCCTATCTCTTCAATTTTCAAATAAGAACCATTTTCTATTTTTTCACAGGCTTCATTAATCCGATATTCATTAATGTAGGTTGAAAAGCTTTTACCCAAATTATCGTTCAGCAGCTGAGAAAGCTGATGAGCAGAAATATTCATTCGGGAAGCAAGATCATTCAGTTTCAGATTAGGATTTTTATAAAGTTCTTCTGTGGTCATCAATCTTTTTAACCTGGAAACAAAATTATCTGCCTGCTCTTCTGAAATCTTTTTATTGGAGTACCTCCCAGCTTCTTTTGCCGGGAGCTGCTGATATTTTTTATTGAATAAAATCAAAAAATTAGCATACAGCACAAATGAAAATACAAGGCTTCCTCCTGCACAATATATTTGCACCCAACCCGTTGAAATCAGCTGATACGTGAGGAAGATAATCACATTACTGATAAGAACCGGAAGAACAAATTTGTTTGGGATTTTATGATTATGCTTTGAAAAGGTATAGTATTGGTACACCGTAAGAAATATAAATACAGACCAAACAGTATAAATAAAGGTTCCGAAATAATGTTCCCAGGTAACAGGAAAAACCAAATACAGTAAACCAACAGTTCCTAAAATAACAGTCAGTATCCCAAACCATTTCTGGCAATTCTTCCAATCAAACTGCTCTTGCTGAAAAGAAGATCTCACATAATAATAGAGTGCCGGTCCGGTAAAAAATAAGGCTGACAATCCCAGATGCGGGATAATCCTTGGCAGATCCGGATAAAAGTAAATGCAGACAGCAATTCCTACTCTTGTGCTCAGCATCAGCAAAAGGAGCCCAAGAAAAAAATCCGGGAGATATTTCAGTTTTTTTACAGACAGCAGATAAATCCCCAGCAGAAGTCCGTTGAATGCTCCTACTGCACTGAAGAAGAATAACATCTGTTGTCCAAAAGTCATGATCGTTTAGTTATTTATTTAATAGTATTGTGCTGCCAATAATTTCATACAAGCAAAATTAATAAATTATTGAATTCAATTTCAGCAACATACATGTTTTTCTAAGAAATATTACAGATCAGTATTTCTTTTCCATCTGCATATTCTTTTCCCCATTCACATAAGTTTTTCAGAATTGGTACAAGATCTTTCCCTTTGTTTGTCAATATATATTCAATTCCGGCAGGAATGGTGCCGGGGATTTCTTTTTTGATGATAATTTTATGGATTTCCAGTTCCTTTAGCTGTCTCCCTAAAACCTGCTCAGAAATATTAGGCAATTCTTTCTTTAGAAGATGAAACCTGTTATTTCCCTCTGATATCGAATAAATAATCTGCGACTTCCAACGTCCACTGATGATACTTACTGCCGAATTCAGTTCACAAATTCCGAACAAAAACTGTTCGTTTGCTGCATTGGTTGAAGTTTCTTTTCTCATAATTATCACTCACAATTTTGTTCGTTATTGTAATCCACAGGCAACTTGCAGAAATTTACATTAAAATTACAAAATTATGAGTATAAAAAATATTCTGCTGGTTATTGGTCTTGTACTAGGCCTGCAACTCTTCAAAGCGCAGGAACAATGGATCCTGAAATCGGAATTTATGTCAAAACCGGATACTGTACTTATTTTCAAACCTGAAACCTATAACAAGACAGAGAAGTATCCATTAGTCTATTTATTACACGGATACAGTGAAAATTATCGTCAATGGTCACAAACAGCAAGCCTTCATAGGTTTTCTGATCAATATAAAATGATTATTGTCTGCCCGGACGGGTTTACCACGTGGTACATCAACAGTCCTTATGATAAAGGAGCAAGAGCTGAAGATTTCTTTTTTAAGGAGCTGGTACCCAAGGTTCATAAAAATTTCAATATTGACAAAAAGAATATTTTCATCAGCGGATTGAGTATGGGAGGATATGGTGCTATCCGATATTTTTTACTTCATCAGGATTATTTTAATACTGCAGGAAGTACTAGTGGTGCTTTTTCCCTGGATCCTGATATTATGAGGAATGCGAGCTTGCAATTCTTTAATACAGAAAGGATTACTGATGACCTGAACAAAATACTTGGTTCGCCGGACGAATGGAAGCAGTATAATATTTCAACACTGTTAAAAACCTATAATAAAGGAAATCCTTTTTTAATAGACTGTGGTTTGGAAGATATACTTTATCCATCTACCATTGAAATCAGGAATATTGCTGACAGCCTGAAAATTCCCATTACATTCATTTCTCAGCCGGGAAATCATAATACAAAATATTGGAGAAATTCTATTGAGCAGCATCTTGTTTTTTTCAGGCAGCATTTTAAATAAAAAAATCCCAAAGCAAGCTTTGGGATTCTGATATGGTAAAAGCAAATATTATCTGCTTGCAATATCGATATAGTTTCTTTGCTGAGCACCTTGGTAAACCTGTCTTGGTCTTCCGATTGGGTCTCCTTTCAATCTCATTTCTTTCCATTGAGAGATCCATCCTGGTAGTCTTCCTAATGCAAACATTACAGTGAACATTTCTGTAGGAATTCCTAATGCTCTGTAAATGATACCTGAATAGAAGTCTACGTTTGGATATAGTTTTCTTTCTACGAAGTATTCGTCTTCAAGTGCTACTCTTTCTAACTGCATTGCAATATCAAGAGCTTTATCCTGGATACCTAATGCTTTAAGGATATCATCAGCAGCTTTCTTGATAATCTTCGCTCTTGGG
Source organism: Chryseobacterium bernardetii (assembly GCF_003815975.1). Taxonomy (NCBI): domain Bacteria; kingdom Pseudomonadati; phylum Bacteroidota; class Flavobacteriia; order Flavobacteriales; family Weeksellaceae; genus Chryseobacterium; species Chryseobacterium bernardetii. Next base: position 1,717,243 of record NZ_CP033932.1, on the reverse strand, counting down.
TCGAAGTTTTTGTAAACTCTGTGTCCGAATCCCATTAGACGGAAGTTATCGTTTTTATCTTTCGCTTTAGCAACATATTTAGATACATCACCACCATCTTTCTCGATAAGCTCAAGCATTTCGATTACAGCCTGGTTAGCACCACCGTGAAGTGGTCCCCAAAGTGCAGATACCCCAGCAGAGATAGAAGCGAAAAGACCTGTGTGAGCAGAACCTACCATTCTTACTGTAGAAGTAGAACAGTTTTGCTCGTGATCTGCGTGAAGGATTAGTAATTTATCTAATGCATTTACAACTACCGGATCGATTTCGAAGTCAGCGTTTGGTAATCTGAATGCCATTTTGTAGAAGTTTTCTACGTAGTTTAGGTTGTTATCACCGTGGTTTAATGGTAAACCTTGAGTCTTTCTGTAAGTCCATGCACAAAGGTGAGAGAACTTAGCGATCATAAGCTCTGCAGCATGATCCATTTCTTCTTTAGAGTTTACGTTAACGGCTTTCGGGTTGAAAGCTGTTAAAGCGGAAGTTAAAGAAGATAAAACTCCCATAGGGTGAGCAGAGCGAGGGAAAACGTCGATGATTTTTTTCATCTCGTCTGCAATAAAGTTATATTTTTTAATGTTGTTTTCGAAAGAAGCAAATTGGTCCTGAGTAGGTAATTCTCCATGTAATAAAAGATACATTACTTCAGTGAAGTTAGATTTTTCAGCAATCTGCTCAATTGGATAACCTCTGTAGAATAACTCTCCTTTATCTCCGTCTAAGTAAGTGATGTCGCTAATAGTAGCTCCTGTATTTTTGTAACCTAAATCCAGAGTGATTAAACCTGTCTGGTCTCTTAATTTTGAAATATCAATCCCTCTGTCTCCGATAGTACTATCCACAATTGGATATTCATATGAATTACCTGCGTAATTCAATATTACTTTGTTGTCTGACATTATTTATTTATTTTTTTTAAATATACCACTTTCCATAAAATACGGCAAACAAAAATTATCGCTTGCCGTTATTTATAAATTCGATTATCTTTTAATTTTGAAAGCTTCCAAACCTGGGAAAATTGCAGTTTCACCAAGAGCTTCTTCAATTCTTAATAATTGGTTGTATTTCGCCATTCTGTCTGATCTTGAAGCTGAACCTGTTTTGATCTGTCCGCAGTTCATTGCTACAGCTAAATCAGCAATGGTAGAATCTTCAGTTTCTCCTGATCTGTGAGACATTACTGAAGTGAACTTGTTGTTCTGAGCCATCTGTACTGCTGCCATTGTTTCAGAAAGAGAACCGATCTGGTTTACTTTTACAAGGATTGAGTTGGCAATTCCTTCTTTTACTCCTCTTGATAATCTGTCTACATTAGTTACAAATAAGTCATCACCTACTAACTGTACTCTGTCACCGATTTTATCTGTTAACATTTTCCATCCTTCCCAGTCATCTTCCTGCATACCGTCTTCAATAGAAATGATTGGATATTTGTTAGCCAATTCAGCAAGATAAGAAACCTGCTCTTCTCTTGATCTGTGAGCTCCTTTATCTCCTTCGAATTTTCTGTAGTCGTAAGTTCCGTCTTTGTAGAATTCTGAAGCAGCACAGTCTAGTGCCAGCATAATATCGTCACCTGGCTTATAACCTGCCTTTTCGATCGCCTGAAGTAAGGTATCCAAAGCATCTTCAGTCCCGTTGAAAGTAGGAGCAAAACCTCCTTCATCTCCTACTGCTGTAGAAAGACCTCTTCCTTTAAGGATTGATTTCAGGTTGTGGAAAATTTCAGTTCCTTTTCTCAATGCATGAGAGAAAGAGTCTGCTTTTACCGGCATAATCATGAATTCCTGGAATGCGATAGGCGCATCTGAGTGAGAACCACCGTTGATGACATTCATCATTGGAACAGGAAGTGTGTTGGCATTTACACCACCAACATATTTATAAAGAGGCATTCCCAATTCTGCAGCAGCAGCTCTTGCCACCGCCAGAGAAACACCAAGAATAGCATTAGCACCAAGATTTCCTTTGTTAGCCGTTCCGTCAAGATCAATCATAATCTGATCGATATAATTTTGTTCGAAAACCGGCTGCCCAACCAAATTCTCTGCAATTACTTCTTTTACATTTTCAACAGCTTTCAGGACTCCTTTCCCCTGATATTCTGAACCACCATCACGTAATTCTACCGCTTCGTGTTCTCCTGTAGATGCTCCTGAAGGAACTGCTGCACGGCCCATTGCCCCGCTTTCCGTAAATACATCTACTTCAATGGTAGGATTTCCTCTGGAATCTAAAATCTGTCTTGCTTCTATGTAAGAAATTGCACTCATTTTTTAATTTTTTTAGTTTAGACAAATTTAATCAAAATTTAACTTTTAGGGGTATTTCACCGTTTTTTTTTGAGATAATTCCAAGTTAAATTTTAGTTAATTTATATTATGATAAACTCTTGTTTTAATGCAACAGAAACCCTTTTTCGACATCAAATCAAAAAAGGGTTTTATTTTTAAAGTATAATATTACTATTCAATCTTTTTTTCAGTAGGAGGATCTATAAAAACAGCCGGCTTTTCGGAATCTAATCCCCAATTAAGACCTAAAAAGGAAATAAGATTATCTTTCTCTCCATAATTTTTACCAAATGCAGCATTAATGTATATTTTATCCGAAACTTTATAGGCTAGCACACCATTGGACCGGAATGTATTTTCAATATCGTTGATGCGATAAATATATTCCCATGAGATGGAAAACCTTTTATAGGTTAATTCTGCTTTGCCTCCAAAATCATAATTCCTGGTCTTAAAAAACTGTTGATTGTCATCCATCATCGTTCTGTCATCAAGATACCGAACTATTCCATAGAAATTAAGCTTCTTTTCTTCCTCTGGTTTCTTTTTATTTGTGAAATCGATTCCGCTATTCAGCGTTAACCAGAATCCTAACTTTCCAAAATGATTGCTAGAAAATTTATTATCAGAAAAAAAAGTACTGTATCCACCGGCAAAATCTACAGCAAGTAATGGAGAGGCTTCTAAAAGGCTTCTGTAATAATCGACATTTTTGAGCCCATTTTCACCTTCTTCATACTTTTTTAATAGCTTGCTTAAGCTGCCTTCTAACAAATCTTCACAATCTGAATCACTTAAACCTTCATCAATACATTTTTGTTCAGCTTCTAATTCTTTGTCGCTTAAATATTTACTAACCAACTTTAATTGAGCTTTTTTCGCAGAATCTTCTTTTATTATTTTTTTGATATTATCCTGGGTTCTAATCTTAATTAAAGTTCCTCTTACACTTATGGCAAAGGCAGGATTCTTGATATTATCTCCTGAATTTAAAGTCAGGTCTCTTACAAACCCTAACGAAAAGGAAGCTCTGTTCAGTTCATTAAAAATATTCTGTTTATATATCTTTTCCTTATCTTCTTTTAATCCTGCATATTTGAGTGAATTCATGTTTTTAGAACGTAACAGCCAATATGGGGTAATTTCAAATGCATAGGTATCCGGAATTCCTTCATTTTTCTTAAATGAATTGACCAGGCTTAAAGCAATTGCTTTTTTTGACTTTGGAGTTTCTAACTCAGAAGGAGAAATTCCCAACAGAATAATAGATGCAGGATTTGAAATAGCAAGTTCTTTAAGCTCTACATCAATTTTCTTTACTTCGGTCTCTTTATTTTGTGATTTATATCCATGTATGGCTATAAAAGTTAACACCATTAAAACTATCTTTTTCATGATCTTTATTTTACAGTTATCACTTTTACGCTGATAATTCTTTTCATTGAACTCAGATCATCTTTTGTATTATTTTCAAAAGGCTTCACTCTATTCTCCTGGCCAAGCAAGGTATATGTGATGGTAGCATGCTGCATAGCATTATCTAAAAGGTCTGTATGGACGCCACTAAAATCAAATATATGACGAACTCTCAGTTTTTCACCCTTTACAACATTTATATGTATTACATCATCAGATCCATCGTAGAGATCATTGGTTGTGGCTAGATATCTTACATTAGTATTTACCTGAGCTTCAGTAGAAATAGTGATTACTAAAACATAATTTGTATCAGCTTCAGCCGGTTTAAAAGTTTTAATTGATTTTTTTATTAAAGTTTTCATGGCTATCAGTTTTATTATTCAAAGTTCTTTCTAAAAAAGACACCTGTCAATTACACAAAAGGGTGATTATAATTTTACTTCAAAGGTAAGATTCGTTCCTGAACTTGCAGAGAGTATGTGGCAATCTCCTTCTGTTTCATTCATTCTTCGTTTCATATTACGAAGTCCGTTTCCTGGTGGCTGGTTATCAGGAATGCCTATACCGTTATCTTCAATGGTCATTAAGAATTTATTCCTGTTTTGGAAAAATGACAACTTTAAAGCGGTTGCCCCACTATGCTTATATACATTATTAACAGCTTCTTTTAAGCATAAAAACAGGTTACGTCTCAACTCTGTAGAAATAGGAGTATCAGAAACAATATCTTCACATTCTGAATGAAATACTATCTTCGTTTTCTTTAAGAAGCTTCCGGCGTACAATATAGCATACTCAATAAAGCTGCCTAATGTATCATTTCCTGAATTCAGGCTCCAAAGCATTTCCCGCATGGAAATATTCATTTCTTCTGAGGTTTTCAGTAATTCTTCAATATCATTCTGAAGCTCATTGTCCTCAATTTTATATTTCAGGAACTCAGCCTGAAGTTTCAGTGCTGAAATACCGGCACCAAGATCATCGTGCATATCATGGGAAATTCGCTCTCTTTCCTTTTTAATAGACCTTTGCTGTTCAAGTTCTTTTTGAAGAAGCTGGTTTTGATGCTCTGCTTCTTTGAGACGTTGCTGCTGAATAAAAAAGATCTGCTTTTTATTGTACAAAATAATAACCAAAACAATAAATACAACAAATATTATGAGCAAAATTGCTGCAATAATATAGGTTAATCTGATTGTATCGGGTAACTGCTTCATAATTCCATCGATTTTCTAAATTTATTTAGAGCAATATAGAACATCGTATACATCAAAATATTCACACCATACTGTATATTCTTTAGAACCTGTAAAAAAGCAGGATCATTATCTTTAAAAAAATACATTGGAATGGATCTGAAAATAAAAAAAATGCTCCAAAAAAGCAGTCCGGATGATACCCAAAAGTGAGGATCATCAGTAATTTTGACAGCATCAAAGTTTTTAATCCTGTTATAGAGCCAAACCAAAGCATTAATAATAAAATAGAAGCAGACTAATATTCCCAGTTCATTGGCATAATCTCCACCATAAAACTTTACAAACAATAGAATGTAAGTAAGGATTGCGATAACTAAAACGAAAGAAACTATTCTTAGCTGTCTGGAAAATATCCGGCTATAGTATATATAAAAGAATATAATCATGAAAATACTATAATAATTGAACAGATAAGCAAAATCAAACTCTCTGATATAAATTTTATAATGCCCATACAACTCCAATCCAAGAGAAACCAATAGAAAAACAGCAAAATAGTTTTGACTGGAAAGTCCTTTCTTTCCAGCTAAAACTATTGACTTTACAGTGACTGTAAAAAGTACTGTTAAATATAATATCTGAAATAACATTTTTACGGATATAATGAGCCCATATCATAATAATTATTATTCCCCTTAAAAACTAATGTCATTTGGTCTAAATGTGATTCAAAATGCGCCCTGTATTGAGCTTCCTTAATTGTACCAAGTCTCTCTTCAGCTACTAATTTCTTTACATCACTAATCGTGCTAAGATTTACAATAAATTTATTACAAGACTCCTTATGTAAAGTATCTATTAAATCCACAATATGATAACTGATAGAAAGAGTATTGGTTTTACCTCTAAAATATGCATCCATGATGAGCCTGCCATGTTCTTTATATGTTATCTTAAGATCCTCAAAATCTTTGTTTGAAATTTTAAGATCTTTCAATGAGAGCTGTTGATTAGCATTGATGATAAGATAATTATGTTCTCCAATCGTTGTCTTGTCTTGTGTTTGTAAAGAAGCAATCATATATATCATACCTGCCTCGGAATATGGGGTAACTTGTAATCTGGGATTGTTGGGTGATATTTCCACAAAAGTAAAGGTTAAATAAGTTGCCTTATTTTCTTCCATAAGTTCCCGAATATTATCCAATAATGAATAACTTACTTCATAAATGCCTTCTTTATTGAAATTAAGATCGTGACTCCTCATAAAAGGCAGCATATCCTTTTTAGCTTTATTAATAAAACTTTCTGCCAGGGCAGCTGCAATTCCAATAAGTTCCTGACCTTCAAGCAGGTTCTCAAATTTGTTTCCAATAGGACCTTCTGCATAAGTCATCGTACCATTGACAATTTCTTGATTTGTTTCGGTAAAATTCTCCATGATTTCTTAGTTTTTAAAATGGTTAAATTTATTAATAGCCTCCACTTTATTGCTGACGTGGAGTTTTCTGTAAATATTTCCAACATGCTTTTTCACAGTATCCATACTGATACACTTTTGATCTGCAATTTCTTTGTATAGGAAACCTTGCGAGAGAAGCTCAAGAATTTCTTGTTCTCGTTTGGTCAGTTCATCAAAACCTTTGATCTCCGGAAGTTTCTTTTCAAAGTGCTGAAGGACTCTCCTAGCAATAGAAAAACTCATAGGAGCACCACCGCTATACACGTCCCGGATAGAAGAGAGTATTTTATCCATACTTTCACCCTTAACAAGATATCCCATGGCGCCTGCTTTTAAAGAATTAAAGATCTTTTCATCATCTTCAAAACTGGTGCACATGATGAAATGGGTTTCGGGCATTTCTTTTTTAAGCTTTTCAATGATTTCAATACCCAGCATATCCTGGAGCTGGATATCCATCATGACAACATTGGGCGAAAGGTCAGGTAAGTTTTTCAAAGCATCATTGCCATCGAAGAATTGGCCAACAACTTTCATATCCTTTTGATAATTGATCACTTTCTTCAACGCATTGTTGTAGTTTTTTTCGTCTTCTACTATGGCAATGGAAATGCTCATGTCTTTATTATTTGAAACAAATTTCAACAGAAAACAAATTGTAGTCAATTACACTTTTGTGTAATCTTGGGAGTGAGTTTACAGTTATGGTTAGTTTTTAGTCTTATTAAAATTAATTATTTTTCCATTTCAAAACTATATTTTTTTAATAAATTTTGACAAATCAACCTGTCATTGTACTGACAATGATTTTGTTACTAAAAACTGAATATCATTTTATATTATTAAAAGAAACAGACAAAATTATTTGTCCAAAAAGTGAAAAAATCATCATATTGTAAGGCATGATTTTTGCAAAATTAAAGGGTAAAAATCATATTCAATATCAAATAATATAATCATGAAAAAAAGTCTTTTAGCACTTAGCGCTGTCCTTGCATTAATGGTAATCAGCTGCAAAAAAAGTGAAAGCGGAAATAAGAGTATCATTAAAACAGATAGCTCAGAAACAGTAGTTACAGATAACAATGGAAAAATTGATTCTGTAACCCAGAGTTCATCAACAGTGGATGTGAATGGTAAAAAATTTGAAAAAACAGATTTTGTTTACAAGGCTACAGATGGCACATTGGTAAAAGTAGTTTTTAAAAATGATCCGAAAGAAAGTACGGTAGCTATTACCAGCAATAAAAAGACGTTTACCCTTCCTAAATCGGAGACCAAAGGAGACGAAACTATCTATAAGAAAGATGATATGACTGCAAGAGTAAAAGGAGACAGCCTTCATTTGGAACAGGGTAATAATATTATTGAACTCAAAAGAACCAAAATATAAATTAAAACCGTTCCAACAGGGACGGTTTTTTTACACTTTTATATAAACAAAAAAACCATCCGAAATTCGGATGGTTTTCTATTTATATCTGAATGAATATTATTCCTCAGTTTTTTCTTCAGTAGCATCAGCTTTAGCTTCTTCTACTTTCTCTTCTACTGCAGGAGCTTCAGCAACTACTGCTTCAGCTTTTTTAGGTGCAGCAGATGATCTTCTGCTTCTTCTTGTAGCTTTTTTCTCCTCTGCATTCGGGTTGTAAAGCTCGTTGAAATCTACTAATTCGATAAGTGCAGTATCAGCAGCATCACCTGGTCTGAATCCTGTTTTGATGATTCTTGTATAACCACCGTTTCTTTCAGCGATTTTAGGAGCTACAGTTCTGAATAATTCAGCAACCGCAAATTTATTTTGAAGGTAAGAGAATACTACTCTTCTGTTGTGTGTAGTATCTTCTTTTGCTTTTGTTAATAGAGGCTCAACATATACTCTTAAAGCTTTAGCTTTAGCTACAGTAGTGTTGATTCTTTTATGCTCAATTAGAGAACAAGCCATATTAGAAAGTAAAGCACTTCTGTGAGAAGCTGTTCTTCCTAAGTGATTGAATTTTTTACCGTGTCTCATTATTAATTATTTATCAGCGTCTAACTTATATTTTGCAACGTCGAAACCGAAGTTAAGACCTTTTGAATGCACTAATTCTTCTAGTTCTGTCAAAGATTTTTTACCAAAATTTCTGAATTTCATCAAATCAGACTTACTGTAAGAAACCAATTCTCCAAGAGTTTCTACTTCAGCTGCTTTAAGACAGTTAAGGGCTCTTACAGAAAGATCCATATCTGCTAATTTAGACTTAAGTAATTGTCTTGTATGAAGAGTTTCCTCATCATATTGGATAGATGCTTTTACAGCTTCAGTTTCAAGAGTGATTCTCTCATCAGAGAATAGCATGAAGTGATAAATTAATATCTTAGAAGCTTCTGTTAAAGCATTCTGAGGGCTGATAGACCCATCAGTTTCTATATCTAATACAAGTTTTTCGTAGTCTGTTTTTTGCTCTACACGATAATTTTCAATGCTGTATTGTACTTTCTTGATCGGCGTGAAAATAGAGTCAATAGCAATAGTACCAACAGGTGCATTGTTCGACTTATTTTGTTCTGAAGGAACATATCCTCTACCTTTTTCAATATTGAAAGTAATTTCGAAAGTTACATCAGTATTTAGGTTACAAATCACTAAATCCGGGTTTAATACCTCGAATCCGTTGATCGATTTTCCTAAATCACCAGCAGTAATAATCGTTTGACCTGAAACTTTAGCAACAACCTGCTCATTAGCCTGGCCTTCTGCTGAAGCTTTTAATCTTACCTGCTTTAGGTTAAGAATAATTTCGGTAACGTCTTCGATTACTCCTGGAATAGTTGAAAATTCGTGCTCTACACCTTCTATTTTGATAGATGAAATAGCGTATCCTTCCAGAGAAGAAAGCAACACTCTTCTCAAAGCATTACCGATTGTAAGCCCGAAACCTGGTTCTAAAGGTCTGAATTCAAATTGACCTTTAAATTCATCAGAGTTAAGTAAAATTACTTTATCGGGTTTTATGAATTGTAAAATTGCCATATTATTGGGTTGAGCAAAAATTTGATTAAAAAATTATTTAGAGTAAAGTTCGACGATAAGCTGTTCCTTGATGTCTTCCGGAATTTGGATTCTCTCAGGAGCAGAAATGAAGGTACCTTCTTTCTTCTCATCGTTGAATTGTAACCACTCATAGTTTGACTTAGAAGCCAATGCATTGGTAACAACTTCAAGAGACTTAGACTTTTCTCTTACAGCGATTACATCACCAGCTTTTACCAAGTAAGAAGGGATATTAAGGATTTCTCCGTTCACAGTGATGTGTCTGTGAGAAACTAATTGTCTAGCTCCAGATCTAGTTTTAGCAAAACCTAATCTGTAAACTACGTTATCCAATCTTGATTCACAAAGTTGTAATAGAACTTCCCCTGTTACACCTTTACTTCTGTGTGCTTTTTCAAATAAGTTAGCAAACTGTCTTTCTAAGATACCGTAAGTATATTTAGCTTTTTGTTTTTCAGCTAACTGAACTGCGTATTCTGATTTTTTAGCACCTCTTCTTTTGTTAGGACCGTGTTGTCCTGGCGGTTGGTTCTTTCTTTTTTCGAAGTTTTTATCATCTCCGTAGATTGCAGCACCAAACTTTCTAGCAATCTTAGTTTTAGGTCCAATATATCTTGCCATAATGGGTAAATTCTAAAAATTAAACTCTTCTTCTTTTTGGTGGTCTACATCCGTTGTGTGGCATAGGAGTCACGTCAACGATTTCTGAAACTTCAATTCCTGAATTGTGGATAGATCTGATAGCAGATTCTCTACCTGCACCTGGACCTTTCACAAACACCTTTACTCTTCTTAAACCAGCTTCGTGAGCTACAGCAGAGCAATTTTCAGCTGCCATCTGAGCAGCAAATGGAGTATTCTTTTTAGAACCTCTGAATCCCATTTTACCGGCAGAAGCCCAAGAGATAACCTCTCCGTTTTTATTTGTTAAAGAAATGATGATGTTATTGAAAGAAGCCTGAATATGAGCTTCACCAATAGCTTCAACTTTTACTTTTCTTTTCTTAACTACTTTAGTTTGTTTTGCCATAATTCCTAACGATTATTTACTAGCTTTTTTCTTGTTAGCAACAGTTTTTCTCTTCCCTTTACGTGTTCTAGAGTTGTTTTTCGTTCTCTGGCCTCTTAAAGGTAATCCAAGTCTGTGACGTATTCCTCGTTGGCATCCTATGTCCATCAATCTCTTGATGTTCAATTGCACTTCAGATCTCAATTCTCCTTCTACTTTTACGTTTTCAGAGATATATGTTCTGATTGCAGCCAATTCATCGTCATTCCATTCGTTGACTTTCTTGTCTTCGCTGATACCGGCAGCTTTAAGGATTTCAGAAGAAGTACTTCTTCCTACTCCATAGATGTAAGTTAAACCGATAACACCTCTTTTGTTTTTTGGTAAATCAATACCTGCAATTCTCGCCATAATTTAATGTTAACCTTGTCTTTGTTTAAATTTTGGGTTCTTCTTGTTGATTACGAACAGTACACCTTTTCTGCGTACGATTTTGCAATCAGCGCTTCTTTTTTTAATTGATGCTCTTACTTTCATTTTGATAGTATTTATTTTTTACAAATGCCAAATGGAATGAGAATTCCATTTGGCTAATTGTTTAATATCTAAATGTGATCCTCCCTTTTGTTAAATCATAGGGAGACATTTCTAGTTTTACCTTATCTCCAGGTAAAAGTTTAATATAATGCATTCTCATTTTGCCAGAGATATGAGCAATAAGGATATGCCCATTTTCCAGCTCTACACGGAACATGGCGTTTGAAAGTGCTTCCACGATCACGCCATCTTGTTCAATATGTTTTTGTTTTGCCATAAATTAATATCCAGTCGTTCTTGATAATTTAGACTGCATTAAGCCATCATAGTGATGGTTCAGCAGATATGTATTAATCTGTTGAACTGTATCTAAAATTACACCCACCATAATTAATAGTGACGTTCCCCCGAAAAATAGGGCAAACGCATCTGTCTGAACAAAGCTTCCATGCACAATTGCTGGAAGGACTGCAAAGATAGATAAAAAAATTGCACCTGGCAAGGTAATTTTTGATAAAATATCATCTAAATAATCAGCGGTCTCTTTTCCGGGTCTTACTTTCGGTACTAAACCTCCATTTCTCTTCAAGTCATCAGCCATCTGGTTTACCGGAATAGTAATCGCAGTATAGAAAAATGAGAAGATAATAATTAATAGCGCAAACAATACGTTGTACTGCCAGCTAAAAACATTCTTGAAACCTGCAAGAAAAGTGTTAGACTCATCGAATTTTGTTAATAATCCTGGTACGAACATCAATGCCTGGGCAAAGATAATCGGCATTACACCAGCAGCATTTACTTTCAATGGGATCCATTGTCTTGCTCCCTGCATAAGATTTCTGTTTACACCTCCTCTTGCTTGAGCTCTGCTTACATACTGAATCGGAATTTTTCTAACAGCTACCGATAGGATCACTGCTAAAAGAACTACCAACATCCAGAATAATACTTCAATAAGGATCATGATAGATCCCATTCCTCCTTTTCCGTTCTGCACGGCCATCTCCTGTACGAATGCCTCAGGTAATCTTGAAAGAATCCCCACCATAATAAGGATAGAGATACCATTTCCGATTCCTTTATCGGTAATCTTTTCACCTAGCCACATTGCAAATACTGAACCGGCAACCAAAATAACAATACTTGGTAACCAGAACATGATTGAATTGGGCTCTACATAGTATGCAGACTGGAACTGAGCATACGGTAAGAATAATTGAGTAATAGAAGTTAAGTAAGAAGGTGCCTGTACCAGACAAACCCCGATCGTTAACCATCTTGTAATTTGGTTCAATGTATTTCTACCTGACTCTCCATCTTTCTGAAGCTTCTGAAGATAAGGAATAGCCATCCCCATCAACTGAACAATAATAGAAGCAGAAATATAAGGCATAATTCCTAACGCCATTACGGAAGCGTGGCTGAATGCTCCCCCCGTAAACGACGAAAGCAAGCCAAGGAGACCTGCTCCTTGCTTGTTACCGCCTTGATTTTTATAATGCTCTAAGAGATCTCCCACCTCTGCAAGATTAATTGCGGGAAGTGAGATATAAGATGCGAATCTATACACAAGGATAATACCTAAAGTAAAGAGAATTTTATCTCTAAGTTCTTTAAGACTCCAAATATTTTTAAGTGTTTGTATAAATTCTTTCATTAGTAAGTATTATAAGGTAATTGCTTTTCCACCTGCCTTCGCAATAAGCTCTTCAGCAGATTTAGTGAATTTGTCAGCAGAGATTGAAACCGCAGATTTCAATTCTCCTCTACCCATAATTTTCACTAATTCGTTTTTAGAAACTAAACCGTTTTCTACTAGAACTTCTTTCGTGATATCTCCAGTGATGGATTTGTTCTCGATTAAAGTTTGGATCGTATCAAGGTTTACTCCTCTAAACTCTTTTCTGTTTACGTTTTTGAATCCGAATTTAGGTAATCTTCTTTGTAAAGGCATTTGTCCACCTTCGAAACCGATTTTCTGAGAATAACCAGCTCTAGACTTCTGACCTTTGTGTCCTTTTGTTGAAGTACCTCCTTTTCCACTACCTTGACCTCTACCAATTCTCTTTGAGTTGAAAGTAGATCCTGCAGCAGGTTGTATGTTATTTAAATTCATTTTAATTTCTCTTTTATAAAATTATTTTTGAACTTCAAGTAAGTGGTTTACTGCAGCGATCATTCCTAAGATAGAAGGAGTAGCTTCGTGCTCTACAACTTGGTGAAGTTTTTTTAATCCTAATGCTTCAAGCGTTCTCTTTTGGGTTTTTGTTCTACCAATAGCGCTTCTTACTTGCTTTACTTTAATTGTTGCCATTGTTTTAATTATTAACCGTTAAACACTTTACTTAGAGAAACTCCTCTCATTCTAGCAATCTCTTCAGGTCTTCTGATATCCAATAACGCTTTGAAAGTAGCTTTCACCACGTTGTGAGGGTTAGAAGATCCTTTAGATTTTGAAAGGATATCGTGAATACCAGCTGATTCCAATACTGCTCTTACCGCACCTCCGGCGATAAGCCCTGTACCGTGAGAAGCAGGTCTTAAGAAGATATCTGCACCACCGTATCTAGCAGTAGTTTGGTGAGGAATAGTATGGTTCATTACCGGAACTTTCACAAGGTTTTTCTTAGCGTCTTCAACTGCTTTAGCAATTGCAGAAGCAACCTCTTTAGATTTTCCTAAACCGAAACCGATTATACCATCTTCGTTACCTACAACTACGATAGCAGAAAATCCGAAAGCTCTACCTCCTTTTGTTACTTTTGTTACTCTGTTAACAGCTACGAGACGATCTTTTAATTCTAATCCTCCCGGTTTTACTCTTTCTATATTATCTAGTCCTAACATATTTTCCGAAATTTAATGATTAGAATTTAAGTCCTCCTTCTCTCGCACCATCAGCCAGAGCTTTTACTCTACCGTGGTATACGAAACCGTTTCTGTCAAATACAATATTTTCGATTCCTGCAGCGATAGCTTTAGCAGCAATAGCTTTACCAACAGCTGTAGAAACTTCTGTCTTAGTTCCTTTAGCGTCTACACCTTTCTCTCTAGAAGAAGCAGATACTAAAGTTTTACCGTTTTTATCGTCGATTAACTGAGCGTAAATTTCCTTATTACTTTTATATACAGATAATCTTGGCAATTCAGAAGAACCAGAGATTTTTCCTCTTACTCTTCTTTTGATTCTTATTCTTTTTTCTAATTTACTTAATGCCATAATACTTATAATTTATTAAGCAGATTTACCAGCTTTACGTCTAACAATTTCTCCTACGAATCTTACACCTTTTCCTTTGTATGGCTCAGGCTTTCTGAAAGAACGGATCTTTGCAGTAACCATTCCTAGAAGTTGCTTGTCATGAGACGTTAAAGTAATAATTGGGTTTTTACCTTTTTCAGTCAATGTATCAACTTTTACTTCACTTGGAAGTTCTAATACGATACCGTGAGAGAATCCTAAAGCTAACTCAAGCTTTTGACCTGCGTGAGATGCTCTGTATCCTACCCCTACTAGTTCTAATTGTTTTGTGAATCCTTCTGAAACACCAACAATCATGTTGTTAATTAACGCTCTGTATAAACCGTGAAGCGCTTTGTGTTGCTTAGAATCAGATGGTCTGTTTACATTAAGCTCACCATCTTTTTGTTCTAAAGTAATTCCTGCAGTAAGCTCCTGAGAAAGTTCTCCTTTAGCTCCTTTTACAGTTACTACACCGTTATTTTCAGTGACTGTAACTCCTGCTGGAATTGTTATAATTGCTTTACCAATTCTTGACATTTTCCTCTGATTAAAAATTAATAAACATAGCAGATTACTTCACCGCCTACTTTCTCTTCTCTAGCTTTCTTATCAGTCATTACTCCTTTAGAAGTAGAGATGATAGCTATACCCAAACCGTTAAGTACTCTTGGAAGCTCAGCTGAACCTTTGTACTGTCTCAAACCTGGTCTTGAAGCTCTCTGAATAGACTTAATAGCAGGTTTGTTAGTTTGCTTATCGTACTTTAAAGCGATTTTGATCGAACCTTGAACAGCGCTATCTTCAAACTTGTAGTTTAAGATATACCCTTGATCAAATAAGATCTTAGTAATCTCCTTTTTGATTTTCGATGCAGGAATTTCCACCACTTTGTGGCCTGCGCTTTGTGCGTTCCTTACTCTTGTTAGGAAATCTGAAATTGGATCTGTTACCATTTTTCTTTTATAAATTATTGGTTAAAGAACAATCAGTTTTGCAAAGACTTGAAGAGTAAAATATCAGACTTCAGAAATCTTCAGTCTGATATTTTTATCTTTAGTATCTGAACAACTTAATTGTCCCGATTTTTAATTAGTAATTATTACCAACTAGCTTTTCTTACACCTGGGATAAGACCGTTGTTAGCCATTTCTCTGAAAGTTACTCTGGAAATACCAAACGTTCTCATATATCCTCTTGGTCTACCTGTTAGTTTACATCTGTTGTGTAATCTTACAGGAGAAGCATTTTTAGGCAATTTTTGAAGACCTTCGTAATCACCAGCTTCTTTAAGAGCTTGTCTTTTAGCAGCGTATTTAGCAACTAGTGCTTCTCTTTTGCGCTCACGCGCTTTCATTGATTCTTTAGCCATTTCTTAGTTCTTTTTAAATGGTAAACCGAAGTGAGTTAATAATGCTTTAGCTTCTTTATCTGTTTTCGCAGTAGTTACGAAAGTGATGTCCATCCCTTGGATTTTTTTCACTTTGTCAATTACGATTTCAGGGAAGATAATCTGCTCAGTAATACCTAAGTTGTAGTTACCTCTACCATCGAAACCATCAGCTTTGATTCCAGAGAAATCTCTGATACGAGGCAAAGCAGAAGAAGTAAGTCTGTCTAAGAATTCATACATCTGATTTCCTCTTAGGGTAACTTTTGCACCTACTGGCATACCTTTTCTCAATTTGAAAGCAGCTTCGTCTTTTTTAGAGATTGTACCAACAGCCTTTTGACCTGTGATATTTGTAAGTTCTTCTACAGCATAATCAATGATTTTTTTGTCTGCAGTAGCATCACCTAAACCTTGTGATACAACGATTTTCTCTAATTTAGGTACTTGCATTACTGACTTATACCCGAATTCTTCCATCATTGCAGGAACAATTGTCTCTTTATATGCTTTTTTGGGTCTTGCTATATATTCCATGTGTTATTTAAAATTATAAAGTTTCACCCGTTTTTTTGTTGATTCTTACTTTCTTATCTCCTTCGATTTTGTAACCTACTTTGATAGCTTTTCCGTCTTTACCTACTAAAGCTACGTTTGAGATATGAATAGAAGCTTCTCTTTCAACGATTCCTCCTTGAGGATTTGAAGCTGAAGGCTTAACGTGCTTTTTGATGATGTTAAGTCCTGCAACAACTACTCTAGGGTCTCTTCCTTCTTTCTTGATCACTTCAATAACTTCACCAGTCTTACCTTTGATATCTTTCTTACCAGTAGTAATGATTACGTTATCTCCTCTTTTTATTTTTAACTTTGACATTTCTTTAAAAAATTTTAAAAATTAAAGTACTTCAGGAGCTAATGAAATGATTTTCATATATTCTTTGTCTCTCAACTCACGAGCAACCGGTCCGAAAACACGTGTTCCTCTCATTTCTCCCGCTGCGTTTAGTAATACACAAGCATTATCGTCGAATTTGATGTATGAACCATCTTTTCTTCTTACTGCTTTTTTAGTTCTTACTACTACAGCTTTAGATACCTGACCTTTTTTTGCGTTTCCTGATGGCGTAGAATCTTTGATCGTAACAACGATTTTATCACCAACTGAAGCATATCTTCTTCTGGTTCCTCCCAGAACTCTGATAACTAGTACTTCTTTTGCACCTGTGTTATCAGCAACTTTTAATCTTGATTCTGTTTGTAACATTATTACTTAGCTTTTTCAATGATTCTTACTAATCTCCATCTCTTGTTCTTGCTCAAAGGTCTAGTTTCTTGGATCAAAACTGTATCTCCCTCGTTGCATTCGTTGTTCTCGTCGTGTGCAGTATATTTTTTCGTTTTTAATACGAATTTACCGTACATCGGGTGCTTCATTCTCATCGTTTCACTAACAACAATGGTCTTTTCCATTTTATTGCTGGAAACCACTCCGATTCTTTCTTTTCTTAAATTTCTATCCATTGTAAAATGAAATTATTGTTTGTTAGTTAACTCAGTGTTTAGTCTTGCGATTGTTTTTCTCAAATCTCTGATTTGAATCGGGTTTTCAATTGGGCTGATTGCATGAGCCAATTTCAATTTAGAATATTGAGCTTTTGCTTCAGTTAATTGAGCTTGAATATCACCCGCGCTTAAATTTTTAATATCAGCTTTTTTCATTGTATTCAAAGATTATAGAGGTTTAACAAAATCGTTAGCAACTACGAATTTAGTAACTACTGGTAATTTCTGTGCAGCAAGTCTAAGAGCTTCTTTCGCTACTTCGTAAGGAACTCCACCTACTTCGAACATAATTTTACCTGGTTTTACTACAGCTACCCAGTATTCAACAGCACCTTTACCTTTACCCATACGTACTTCCGCTGGTTTCTTAGTAATTGGCTTATCCGGGAAGATTTTGATCCATAACTGACCTTCTCTCTTCATATATCTTGTCGCAGCGATACGAGCCGCTTCAATTTGTCTTGCAGTGATCCAAGCACCTTCTGTTGCTTTGATCCCAAAAGTTCCGTATGCAAGTTGACTACCTCTCTGGGCATTCCCCTTCATCTTCATCTTGTGAACTCTACGGAATTTGGTTCTTTTTGGTTGTAACATAATTTCTAAATTTTAGATTTTAGATTTTAGATTTTAGATTTTTCTTATTTTAAAAAAGTAACGGTAATTTAAAATTCAAAACTTCTAATCTAAAATTTTAATTATTATTGTTATTGTTGTTGTTTTTTCTAGGTCTTCTGTTGTCTCTGTCTCCTCCTCTGTTTCCTCTTTCAGACTGACCACCTTTTTTCTGTTGTCCCACTAGTGGAGAAAGTTCTCTTTTACCGTAAACTTCACCTTTCATGATCCAAACTTTTACCCCTAGTCTACCATAAGTAGTGTGAGCCTCTGCCCAGTGGTAATCGATATCAGCTCTGAAAGTTGACAATGGAATTCTTCCTTCTTTGAAAGATTCTGATCTTGCCATTTCAGCTCCGTTCAATCTACCAGAGATCTGAACTTTGATACCTTCAGCACCCATTCTCATAGTACTTGCCATTGCCATTTTAACAGCTCTTCTGTAAGAAATTCTGTTTTCAATTTGCTTAGAAATACTATCAGCAACTAGTACAGCATCTAATTCAGGTCTTTTGATTTCGAAGATGTTGATTTGAATATCCTTACCAGTTAATTTCTTCAACTCTTCTTTTAATTTATCAACTTCCTGACCTCCTTTACCTATGATAAGTCCCGGTCTAGCAGTAGTGATTGTAACTGTTACTAATTTAAGTGTTCTTTCAATATAGATTTTTGAAATACCACCTTTAGATAATCTAGCCTCAAGGTATCTTCTGATTTTGTAGTCTTCAGCGATTCTGTCTCCATAATCGTTTCCACCAAACCAGTTAGAATCCCATCCTCTGATGATACCTAATCTATTACCAATTGGATTTGTCTTCTGTCCCATACCTTGATTAATTTTCTTTATTACCTAAGATTAATGTAACGTGGTTAGATCTTTTTCTGATTCTATACCCTCTACCTTGTGGAGCTGGTCTTAGTCTCTTCAATTGTCTTGCGCTATCCACGAAGATTTCTTTAACGATAAGGTTAGCTTCTTCAATATCCGCACCTTCGTTTTTCACCTGCCAGTTAGCCATAGCAGAAAGAAGTAATTTCTCTAATTTGTTAGATGCATCCTTCTTAGAATATTTTAAGATATAAAGAGCTTTATCTACCTGCTCTCCTCTAATGATATCAGCAACTAATCTCATTTTTCTTGGAGAAGACGGGCAATTATTTAATGAAGCTTTTACAACGTCTTTGTTAGCTTCTTTTCTTGCGATTGAACTATCTTGTTTTCTTGATCCCATGATTATCTGCTTCCTTTGTTTTTGTTACCACCATGACCTCTGAAAGATCTTGTTGGAGAAAATTCGCCTAACTTGTGACCAACCATGTTTTCTGTAACATATACAGGGATAAAAGATTTCCCGTTGTGTACAGCAATAGTTTGTCCTACGAAGTCCGGAGAGATCATAGATGCTCTAGACCAAGTTTTGATAACTGTCTTCTTACCAGACTCTATATTTGCCTGAACCTTCTTATCTAAAGTATGATGAATGAACGGTCCTTTTTTAAGTGATCTTGCCATAATTATTTTCTTTTAGATACGATGTAACGGTTAGACACTTTGTTTTTCTTTCTAGTTTTGTAACCTTTAGCTGGTTTACCGTTTCTAGATCTTGGGTGACCTCCTGAAGAACGTCCTTCACCACCACCCATTGGGTGATCTACTGGGTTCATTACAACCGCTCTTGTTCTTGGTCTTCTACCTAACCATCTGCTTCTACCAGCTTTACCTGATACAGTTAATTGGTGATCCGAGTTGGAAACTGATCCAATCATTGCCATACATTCAGTAAGGATCATTCTTGATTCTCCTGAAGGTAATTTGATGATCGCATATTTACCATCTCTGGAAGTTAATTGAGCTGAAGAACCAGCACTTCTTGCTAAAATAGCACCTTGACCAGGCTTCATTTCAACACAAGAAATAACAGTACCTAAAGGAATGTTTTTCAACTTCATTGCGTTACCTACATTAGGCTCTACGCTGTCACCAGAAATTACTTTCTGATCAACTTTGATACCGTTTGGAGCGATGATATATCTCTTTTCTCCGTCTGCGTACTCTAATAAAGCGATAAATGCAGTTCTGTTTGGATCGTATTCTACAGATTTTACAGTGGCTTCAACGTTTGCTTTGTTTCTTTTGAAGTCAATAATTCTGTATTTCTTTTTGTGTCCACCTCCGGTGTAACGCATGGTCATTTTACCTGTATTGTTACGTCCACCTGACTTTTTAATACCAACTACTAGAGATTTCTCTGGCTTGTTAGTAGTAATTTCCTCAAAATTGTTTACAATTCTGAATCTCTGTCCCGGGGTGATAGGTTTTAATTTTCTAACAGACATTACTATTATTTATAATTAATAATTAATTTACAGCAAAAATATCGATAACCTCACCTTCAGCAAGTTTGATTACCGCTTTTTTCAATTTGTTTGTCTTTCCTACTTGAAGACCTTTTTTAGTGTATTTTGAAGAAACCTTCGGAGCATAAATCATTGTGTTAACGTCTGCTACTTTTACACCGTAAGCTGCTTCAACAGCCTTTTTGATCTCGATCTTATTCGCCTTAGGGTTAACTAAGAAAGAATAAGTACCTCTTAAATCTGTAAGGTAGTTAGCCTTTTCTGAAATAACTGGTTTAATAATAACTGACATGACTTATTTCTTTAAATTTTCCTGGAATTTTTCAACTGCACCTTCGAAGAAAATAATCTCACCAGCGTTAACTAAATCGTAAGAACTGATCTCGTTGAAGTTCATTACTTTAGCTTTAGGCAAGTTTCTTGAAGATAAATACACATTCTTGTTAGCTTCAGGAAGAACGAATAAAGATTTTTTACCGTTAAGTTCCAATGCATTTAATACATTGATGAAATCTTTAGTCTTAGGAGCTGCAAAGCTCATATCTTCTAAAACTTTGATGCTGTTGTCTCTCATTTTCTGAGATAAAACAGATTTTTTAGCTAATCTCTTAAGAGCTTTGTTCAATTTGAATCTGTAGTCTCTTGGTTTTGGTCCGAATACTCTACCTCCACCTCTGAATACTGGAGATTTGATATCCCCGTATCTAGCAGATCCTGATCCTTTTTGCTTCTTAAGCTTTTTAGTAGAAGCAGTAATTTCGCTTCTTTCTTTTGCTTTATGAGTCCCTTGTCTTTGTGCAGCAAGGTACTGTTTAACTTCTAAGTAAACCGCGTGCTGATTTGGCTCAATTCCGAATACTGTTTCGTCTAGAGTTACTTTTCTTCCGGTCTCTTTTCCTGATGTATTTAATACTACTAGTTCCATTTTCTGATAATTACATAAGAATTTTTAGCTCCCGGAACAGCACCTTTTACTACTAAAAGATTTTGTTCTTGATCAACTTTTAACACTTGAAGGTTTTGAACAGTTACCTGCTTACCTCCCATTCTTCCAGCCATTCTCATCCCTTTGAATACTCTTGAAGGGTCAGATCCAGCACCGATAGAACCTGGAGCTCTAAGTCTGTTGTGCTGACCATGAGTTGCCTGCATTACACCTCCAAATCCGTGTCTTTTAACAACACCTTGGAAACCTTTACCTTTTGAAGTTCCTGTTACGTCTACATATTCACCTTCGATGAATAGTTGAACATTTACTTCCTCTCCTACTTTAGCATCTGTGAATCCGTCATGGAATTCAACTAATTTAGCTTTAGGAGCAGAACCAGCCTTTTTAAAATGGCCAGCTAACGCTTTACCAACGTTCTTCTCACTCTTGTCATCGAAACCTAACTGCACAGCTGTATAACCGTCGTTTTCTAAGGTTCTGACCTGTAAAATCGAGCATGGACCAGCTTGAATAACTGTACAAGGAATGTTTTTCCCTTCTTCGTTAAACAAAGATGTCATACCGATTTTTTTACCAATAATACCTGACATTGTTTATATTATAATAAAATTTATCCTTTATTTTCTTTCATTTTCCGGAAGTCTGAAGTGATTTCTACTTTTGATATAGGCACACTACGCTCCTAAAATGAGTGTGCAAATTTATGAATAATTTTATAACCGACAAATTTTTTAAGTAAAATATTTTGATTTTTAATCATTTAGCGATTCGAGAGAAAAAACTATCCGAAATTTTGAAAATACTCTTTGAAGTTCAAAAGAAAATCATTAACATATTTTTTTCCAATATCCGATTTCCTTACAACAAGATAATGCTTTCTTTTCAAACCGTTACTTCCGATCTTTTTAAACTTCAGTTCATCAGATAATCTGAAAGACTTTAATGCCCATTTCGGCATACAGGTAATTCCTATGTTGGCCTGCACCATTTCTAAAGTTACTTCCGTTAGGGGAACTGCAGAGATTTTCACCGGCATTATTTCGTTCGGATTTAGAAAACGCTCATACACAGAGACTGTTTTTAACGGAAAAGAATGAATAATTAAATGAACATCCACAAAATCATCCGCAGTAAGATACTCTGAATTATTCAGAAGATTTTCCTGATGCATGATGGCAAGAATTTCATCTTCAAAGATTTCAACGCTTACTAATTCTTTATTACCAGAAGGTTTTGAAGTAACAACGGCAATATCAATCTCATTAGATATCACTTTCTCAACAGGCTTATGAGTTGCTTCCAATACCAGATCCACCTCAATTTCAGGATACAGCATTTTCATTTTCTGAATAAATAACGGCAACCCCTGATAAAATGAATAGCATTCTGTACTGATTTTTATTGTACCCGCCGCTCCGGCCCTTATCTGCTGAATCGTATTCAGACCATTTTCAATACTATCTATTACCGTACATGCAGTTTTATAAAGCACATCCCCCTCTTCAGTTAATTCCCATTTGTTCCGTGTCCTGTAAAATACCTTAAAACCAAGCTGGATCTCAAGATCTTTAAGCTGATGACTTAATGCAGACTGCGTCAAAAATAGTTTTTCAGAAGACCCGGCAATGCTTCCCTCTTCTGCAATTGTTTTAATAAGCTTTAAAAACTTGATTTCCATGGTGCAAAGTTAACAATATAACGAAAAAATAATATCTGAAAATATTTCATATAAAACTGCACAGCATTCAATTTCAATCTTAGGCTAAAAAGAAGACTAAGCATAGTTTTGCATCATAAACAATTTAAAATCATGCAAGAACAAATTGAATTCTACCAGAAAAAATTAATGTACGAAATGGATCCTTCAGACTTATATGAAATATTTCAAAACAGCACTGACTATATAGCAGTAGACACCCGAAGACCAAATGGCTATAATAAAGAACATATCCCATCCGCCATCAATCTTCCTCATCGGGAAATGACAGAAGAGAGCACACAGCATCTTGACAAATCAAAAATATACGTATGCTATTGTGACGGCATCGGCTGTAATGCCTCTACAAAAGGAGCTTTAAAAATGACAAAATTGGGATTTAAGGTCCTTGAATTAATAGGTGGTATTGAATGGTGGAAGTTTGATGGCTACGCTACAGAAGGAACTACCCCTACCAAGGGTTCTACATTCGTATGTGCCTGCTAAGAAATATGAGAATAAGATTTGCCGAAGAAAGAGACCTCACCTCTATTATTGAATTATGTAAAGCCCACACCCAATATGAAAGAAGTTACTTTAAGGAAGAAAACAAGAAAGAACTGCTTTCTAAATATATTCTTAATCGGGATTCTAATATAAAATGCCTCATTGCTGAATCCGATACTGAAATAATAGGATATGCAACATTCTTTAAACAATTTTCAACATGGGATGCCGGCTATTATATGTATGTTGACTGCTTATTCCTGAAAGAAAACGCAAGAGGAAACGGAACAGGAAAACAAATAATGGAACTAATAAGAGCCTTTTCAAAAGAAGAGGACTGCTCAATAATCCAATGGCAAACCCCAAACTTTAATACAGGGGCCATTAAATTCTACTCACGGCTTGGAGCAGAAAGGAAAAACAAAGAAAGATTTTTCTGGAAGGTATAGAAACAATTCATTTTTAATATAAATAGGGACTTTCTGAAACCAGGCTGTCTCTATTTTAATGTTAACAAATAAAGTCTATTTTACAATGACCGTAACCCCTCTTTCCTCCAAAGCTGACGTATCTTCCTTACTGATACCATCATCTGTAATCAGATAATCCACTTCATCCAGTGAGGCAATTTTACCGAAACCTTTCTTGTTCAATTTAGAAGAATCTGCCAGAACTACCGTTTTATCTGCACATTCAATCATAACCTGATTAAGATGCGCTTCTGCAGCATTAGAAGTACTGATCCCAAACTCCAGGTCAATTCCGTCTACTCCCAGGAAAAGCTTGTTGCATGAAAATTGTTTAAGAATCCCTTCTGAAATAGATCCTACAATTGAAGTTGAGCTTTTTCTCACCTCTCCTCCCAGTTGGATGACATTAATATTGGGATTATTACAAAGTTCAATAGCTACTCTTAGTGAAGATGTAAGCACCGTAAGTGGGCCAAAGTTCATCAGCATCCTTGCAAGATAGTGCATTGTGGTTCCTGATGCCAATATGATACAGTCATTTTCGTGAATCAAAGATAGTGCAGCCCTGGCAATTGCCTGTTTTGCTTCTACATTAATATTCTCTTTTTCTCCTACATTTTTTTCATAAGCATATCTTACCTGCTTACTTGCCCCTCCATGATTTCTAAAAAGAAGTCCCAGACTTTCGAGATGATTCAGATCCTTTCGTATCGTAACCGAAGAAACATTCAGTTTTTCACAAAGATCCTGAACAAGAACATGCCCTTTATCATCCAGTTCCTTTAAGATTTCATCATGTCTTGGTATTAGCTTCTCCATTTTATTCGTTTCATCAAAATTACCGTTTTTTTTTGACATCTTAAAATTTCATTTATTTTCTTTTTGCTTTCATTTTTAATTTATATATTTGAAAACGAAACATAAACGAAACATTTATGAAACGAAACGAAGAACTCAGTAAATTAACCAGTGTAAAAGAATGGGACTTTATAGTCATAGGAGGGGGAGCCAGTGGTTTAGGTTCAGCATTAGACGCGGTAAGCAGAGGATTCAAAACTTTATTGCTTGAATCTCATGACTTTGCGAAAGCAACATCCAGCAGAAGTACCAAACTGGTACACGGTGGAGTAAGATATTTAGCGCAGGGAGACGTAGGCTTAGTGAAAGAAGCATTAAAAGAAAGAGGGCTTTTAGCCAAAAATGCAGCACATATTGTGAAAAACCAATCTTTCATTATTCCTAATTATACCTGGTGGGGCGGAATCTATTATAAAATAGGTTTATCTGTTTACGATTTCCTTGCCGGAAAATTAAGTTTGGGAAAAACGAAATACATCAGCAAATCAAAGACTATTGAAAAACTTCCTACGATTGAACAAAATCACTTAGCCAGTGGGGTTGTTTACCAGGACGGACAGTTTGATGATGCGAGGCTTGCTGTTAATTTAACTCAAACCATTATTGAAAAAGGGGGAAGTGCAGTAAACTATGTAAAGGTTGTAAATCTTCTGAAAGACGATAAAGATAAAGTAATTGGAGTAGTTGCTGAAGATCAGTTCTCCAAGCAGCAATATCAGATCTACGCAAAAGTAGTCATCAATGCTACTGGTGTTTTCACGAATGACATCCTTAATATGAACAATCCTAAGCATGGTAAACTTGTGGTACCAAGCCAGGGAATCCACCTTGTACTGGATAAATCATTTCTGAAAAGCGATGATGCTATTATGATCCCGAAAACTTCTGACGGAAGGGTCTTATTTGTAGTACCATGGCATGACAGAGCTTTGGTGGGAACTACAGATACTCTTTTAGAAAGCGAAAGCTTCGAACCCCGTGCTCTGGAAGAAGAAATCAGTTTTGTTTTAAATACAGCAAGACAGTATCTTTCTAAAAAGCCAACACGTGAAGATGTAAAATCGGTTTTTGCCGGACTTCGTCCTCTTGCCGCTCCAAAAGACGGAAGCAAAAACACAAAAGAAGTTTCCCGAAGCCACAAGGTTATTGCTTCTGACACAGGATTGATTTCCATCATTGGCGGAAAATGGACCACTTACCGTAAAATGGCTGAAGATACTATTGATAAAGCCATGCAGGTACATAATCTGGGTAATAGTACTTCTAAAACAGAACACATGTCTATTCATGGAAATGTAAAACCTGAGCAGGTAGACAGAACCAACCATTTATATGTATACGGATCTGATATCCCTGCAATAAAAGCTTTACAGGAAAGCAACCCACGTTTTAAACAAAAAATACATCCAGATCATCCTTTTACTGTAGCAGAAGTAGTATGGGCTGTAAGAAATGAAATGGCTGAAACAATTGAAGATGTCCTGGCCAGAAGAGCCCGCTTGTTATTCCTGGATGCAAGGGCTGCCATAGACAGTGCACATAATGTAGCGAGAATTATTGCTGAAGAAAAAGGATATTCTGAAGAATGGGCACAGCAACAGGAAAGAGAATTCATTGAATTGGCAAAAGGATATTTATTAACTCCTTATTCACCTAAAGTTATCAACCTAAATTAGCACTATATACATGAATGAAAAGCTTATCCTCGCTCTAGACCAGGGGACAACTTCCTCCAGAGCGATTCTCTTCAACCATAGTGGAGAAATCAAATATGTATCTCAGAAAGATTTCAGACAGATATTCCCTACTCCGGGATGGGTAGAACACGATCCGAATGAAATCTGGTCTTCTCAGATCTCCGTAGCAGCAGAAGTGATAGCGAAAGCAGGAATCTCCGGACTGGAAGTTGCCGCTATCGGAATTACCAATCAACGTGAAACTACAATTGTATGGGATAAAGAAACCGGAGAACCGATCTACAATGCAATTGTATGGCAGGACCGCAGAACTTCAAAATACTGTGACAAACTGAAAGAACAGGGACATGCAGAAACCATCAAAGAAAAAACAGGTCTTGTTCTGGATGCTTATTTTTCAGCAACCAAATTAAAGTGGATCCTTGATAATGTAGAAGGAGCAAGACAAAAAGCTGAAGAAGGAAAATTGTGTTTCGGAACTGTTGACACATGGCTTGTGTGGAAACTTACCCGCGGAAAAATGTTCATCACAGACGTTTCCAATGCCAGCAGAACCATGCTTCTGAATATTCACACTCTGGAATGGGATAATGATTTATTAGCGCTATTTGATATTCCTAAAAATATTCTCCCGGAAGTAAAACAGAGCAGTGAAATATATGGTGAGACGGCTACTACCCTATTCTCTACCAAAATTCCGATCGCAGGTATTGCCGGAGACCAGCAGGCCGCCCTGTTCGGACAGATGTGTACCACTCCGGGAATGGTAAAAAATACTTACGGAACAGGATGCTTCCTGCTAATGAATACAGGAACGGAAGCTGTTTCTTCTAAAAACAATCTTCTTACCACTGTAGCGTGGAAAATTAACGGAGAGGTTAACTATGCACTGGAAGGAAGTGTATTTGTAGGAGGTGCAGCTATTCAATGGCTTAGAGACGGTCTTAAACTTATTCATTCTTCTGAACAGGTGAACGAACTGGCTGCTTCTGTAGAAGATAATGGTGGTGTTTATTTCGTTCCTGCATTAACCGGCCTTGGTGCTCCTTACTGGGATCAGTATGCACGCGGAACGATTGTAGGGATCACCCGTGGAACTACTGATGCCCATATCGCCAGAGCCACCCTGGAAGGAATTGCATTTCAGGTATACGAGATTGTAAAAGCAATGGAAGCAGATTCCGGAAGAGCCAGCCTTGAATTAAGAGTAGACGGAGGTGCTTCTGCAAGTGATCTTCTGATGCAGATTCAGTCTGATCTTTTCGGATTCAAAATTACAAGACCCAAAACATTGGAAACTACCGCTCTTGGAGCAGCCTACCTTGCAGGGCTTGCAGTAGGATATTGGAAAAGTATAGACGAAATCCAGGAACAATGGATTGTAGACAAGGACTTCCACCCTCAACTGGACAGAGAAAAGGTAAATAAAATGACCCATTTCTGGAAGAAAGCTGTAAAAAGCGCTCAAAGCTGGATTGAAGATTAACTCACTTATCAAAAAAACTTATATGACCCCATTTATTGCAGAAGTTATCGGCACGATGCTTCTTATATTGTTAGGCAACGGTGTTGTAGCCAATGTTGTCTTAAAAGATACGAAAGGAAATAATTCCGGATGGATTGTTATTACTACCGCCTGGGCGCTGGCCGTTTTTGTGGGAGTAACCGTTGCAGGGCCAATAAGTGGGGCCCACCTGAACCCGGCAGTAACCATTGGTCTTGCTGTTG
The DNA here is from genome assembly GCF_003815975.1 of Chryseobacterium bernardetii. Classification (NCBI taxonomy): domain Bacteria; kingdom Pseudomonadati; phylum Bacteroidota; class Flavobacteriia; order Flavobacteriales; family Weeksellaceae; genus Chryseobacterium; species Chryseobacterium bernardetii. The sequence continues at coordinate 1,689,163 of NZ_CP033932.1, read as the reverse complement.
CAGGAAAATTCTCATGGGACCTTGTTCCGTCTTATATCGCGGCACAAATGATCGGAGGAATGCTGGGTGCATTTTTAGTATGGCTTTTTCATAAAGATCATTTTGCTATTACGGAGGACGAAGGTGCGAAACTGGCATGCTTCAGTACTGGTCCGGCGATCAGAAAAACATCTTCCAATCTTATAAGTGAGATCATCGGCACATTTGTACTGGTATTCTGCGTATTTTATTTTGCTGGTCCCAGCATTTCCTTACAGGCAGATCCGGCAGCTAAAGTAGGCCTTGGTTCCATCGGAGCGATCCCTGTTACGTTTGTCGTTTGGGCTATCGGTTTATCTTTGGGTGGAACTACAGGATATGCTATTAACCCGGCGAGAGATCTTGCTCCAAGAATCATGCATTCCATTTTACCTGTAAAAGGAAGCAGTGATTGGGGATATGCGTGGATTCCTATAGTAGGTCCGATTACAGGAGCAATTCTTGCAGCAGTATTATATGGATTTTTAAAATAAGACAAATGATGAGAAAAATCTTAAAGGGAATCTTCGTTCTTGCTTTAGGCACAGGAAGGTTATTTTCACAGGAAAGCGGTGAAACCAAGGAAACCAAAGAAGGAAGGCTTGATTTTACAGCCAACATTCAGAACAATCACTTATGGAGAGGACTAATTATTACGGATAAACCTGTAGTGATGGGGAATCTTTCTTACGCCCTGGATGCGGAGAAAAAATGGAAGGTAGGAATCTGGGGTGCCTCTGCATTAGCCGATGATAAGGACAACACTCATTATAAAGAGATCAATTATTATGTTCAATATTCTAACGGGCGTTTTTATATCGGGTTATGGGACCTTTATAATTCCAGAAACATCAATACTGCGGTGGCTGCTGATGATATTTTCAGCTACTCACAGAGAAGAACAGCACACATTATTGATTTAAGAACCAATTATACTTTCGGGCCTTCATTCCCGATTAATATTGAAGCAGACATTATGCTTTATGGTGGTGCTAATGCAGGGGAAGTAATTCTGGAACCTGACGGAAGCTATAAAAAGAACAGATACTCCACTTATGTTCAGGCCAGCTACCCTGTTATCAGCGGACAAAAAGTAAATCTTGATGCTTTTGTAGGAGCAGGATTTTCCTTAAATGGGAATACATTTTTGTATGGAAATGGAAAAAACAATTTTGATATTGTGAATGTAGGAGTAAAAGCAGGAAAGATCCTTAAAATTACAGAACATTACAACTTACCTGTTTCTATGATGGCCATGTGGAATCCTTCTAATAAATATGCAAGAATTCAGCTGGCTGCAACTGTTTTTTAATTTAATTTTCACTGAGATGATATAAAAGCCACTCCTTTTGGAGTGGCTTTTTGTTGGATTGTGTTGGTATAGAATTTAGAATAGATAAAAATCACCGGGGTTTTACGGTATATAGATTGAACATATATTTTTAAATTTGAGGAAAAATAATATGAAAAAGATTTTCAGTTTAATGATTTTATGCATCAGTATTTTCACTCTTGCACAAACAAAATTACCCTTTACCGGACACAGAAGCTTTGATCTTCTGAAAGGATACAGCGGTACTGGCACTCCCCATTATTATCTTAATATACAAAAGAACGGTAATGTTCTTTTTGGGTATGTTCAGGTTAACCAGGCTAATGGAAAAGAAACCAACGAAGAAATCAATGCTGGCCAATATGCTCCGAATAAAGTCATGAAGGTTCAGTTCAAAAATTATAAAGAAACCTTCTTTGTGAAATTCGGTACAGATAAAATCTATCTTACAGATGAAAAAGGGAATATTCTAAATCTTGAAGGCTGTTGTTCTGCAAGGGAAAGTATAGATAAAGAAACCTGCACCTGTGAAAGTGAACTCTATGAATAAAATTGATTACAAATACAGCCACTCCTTTTGAGGTGGTTTTTATTGTAATGTGTTAAAAATCCAATGAATTTTTAACACCCTCAACGAACAGGAATGGGTATATGAATTGTTGGGATTTTCAGGAAACGAAGTCCGAGATGATGGAATTTACCGGTAATAAAGAATCGCCGGGATTTTACGGTTTATGGTTTGTATAAATATCTTTATTTTTGAGGGATCAATTATGCACACCAAAGTATGAAAATATTCAATATTTTATGGGTCTTACTTTTTATTGTTTCCTGCAGTAAAAAAGAGAACCATCCTTATACATTTTATTACTGGAAAACGAATCTGAAACTGGATCAGCAAGAAAAGAAAGTTTTAGATCAGGCAACAGTTCCTTATTTATATACAAGATTTTTTGATGTTGATAAATCAGACGGAAAATTTCTACCCGTAGCTGTTATTACAAAAGACCAGAGTTTTCAGACGGACAAACAGATCGTACCTACTGTTTTCATTACTAATCAAACTATGCTGGGTATTTCTCAGGAAGAAATTAAGTTTCTGGCAGAGCATATTCATCATTTGGTTCAGAAAAAAGCAGAAGAATATCATTTAAATATCAATAACGAAATTCAGATTGACTGCGACTGGACTGCCGGCACACGCGATGATTATTTTCAATTTCTGAAAGAATTGAAGAGAGTTTCTGGAAAGGAAGTTACCTGTACTTTACGCCTTCACCAGGTTAAAGATAAAAAACTGACCGGGATTCCTCCGGTGAAAAAAGTGTATCTAATGTGCTACTCCACTTCTTCTCCACTGGAAAAATCGGATAAAAACTCTATTCTTGATGTGAATATTCTTAAAAGCTATCTTTCTAAAATGGAAGACTATCCTATCAAAAAAGTTGAAGTGGCCCTTCCTATTTATTCGTGGGGAATCATTACGAATCATCTGGGCAAACATAAACTCATCAATGCTTTATCTGAAAAGGACCTCAAAAATCCTAATTTCAAAAAGATTTCAGAATATGAAGCAGAAGTATTGAAAGACGGTTTCTACTTTGGAAGTTACCTGAATAAAGGTTTCAAAATAAAAGTGGAAGAAATATCGGAAGCACAATTAACTGATGTAATTGTTTTCCTTCAGAAAAAAATCCCGCATTTTAATATTATTTATTATCAATTAGATAGTAAATTTGTGTTAGATCAGAAATTTTAAATCTACCATAGATTAAGACAGAGAATAAAAGTTCAACTTCATATGCTATTTTCTGTCCGCACCATTAATTACAAAACAACGCTATAAAAATTAAAAAAACACTACAAACCCTATGAAAAAGTATATTCTTTCACTTGCGGTTGTATCTCTTTTCTACACCAACTCCAACGCCTGTTCATGGTCGGATCCGGATTACGAATACTTCAACCTCTTTACGCAGAGTATTATTAAGGATAAATCTTATCTTCCTTTTCTTCATACTTATTCTTCAAGATTCTTTGGTAATTATAATCCATCTATGATCCCTGATGATAATATTGAGACCTGGAAGAAATATTTCAACAATCAGCTTAATTATGCCGAGACACAAAACCTGGTATACAAGGTAAGCATGAATGATCTGAATGCTCTTAAAAACGGAACTCCTACCAACCCGCTCTTACAAAAGCTGGGAACAGGATTTTATCAGAAATACAAAGAGGGAATTGATTATTTAATTGAGGCTAAATATCTGGAGCCTTACATGAGCATCAACTATATTGAAAGTGAAAACTCTTTTTATTATAACAGAGATGAGAACAGGAAAAATGCCACCTCTCTTGATTACAATAAAACAATTGCGGCCCTCACCTCTTTGTATAATGCAGCCAGAAATCCTGAGATCAGGCAACGTTACGGATACCAACTTGTTCGCCTGAACCATTATACCAGAAACTATGACTCTGCCCTGCAGGCTTTCAAAACTTATATTGAACCTGTGAAACTAAAAGGTACGGTATATTATATGGCTCTGGACCAACTGGCAGGAGCTCAAAGGGGGCTGGAAATGAATAGTGATGCCAACTGGAATTTCTTCCAGGTATTTATGAACAGTAAAGACCGTAAGGAATCTGCTTTTGTTTCTATGAAACTTTCAGACACGGCTTCTTTCAGTAATATTATGAAAAGAGCCAATACAAATGAGGAAAAAAATATGGCTTATTTCCTTTTAGGATATGAAGATTTCAACAACCCCATTCCTATTATGGAAAAGATGTTTGACATTAACCCGGATTCTGAAATCCTGAAAGTAATGGCAGTAAGAAGCATTAATGAACTGGAAAGAAGCTACCTTCCTATATATTATTACACGTCTGATGCTTATGGCAGAATATCTGTATACAGGGGCAATACTGAAAACCATACTTCAAAAGATGCTGCTTCTGATAAAACAACAACGGAAGTAAAAGAGGTTAAAGAAGAGAAAATATCTTTCTGGCAGAAAATTGTAAGGTTCTTTAAAAATCTTTTTGGGGGTTATAAATCTGATACCACCACCGCTGGAAATAAGGCTGAACAGAGTGATGATGAATTATTGAATAATCCTAACAGAATTCCTTTTTATACTACAGGATACAGCGGATATGATGATAACACGAAAGATTACCTTGACGATCTTGAAAAATTTACTTCAAAGGCTAAAGAAAAATCTAAAGATGAGTACTGGCAGATTGCTGATGCCTACCTTAAGCTTTTAAAGAAAGATTATAAGGAAAGTACCGAAATACTGAATGATATCAAAACAACCAACCCTGAATACCTGGAGGAAATCAAAAGGATGAAGGTCTTGAATGATATTGTTTCCCAACCTAAAGTGGATGCTGCTTTTGAAGACCACCTGATGAAAGATTATGCTGAGTATTTTGTAGAGAAAGAAGTGAAAAAAGATACCGCTAATGTTAACAGTGATTACGATTATTACGGTGATGCACCTTCTACCGCTGACTTCTTAAAAGATGTAATGGCCAACCGTTACTTTCTTCAGGGGGAAGACGGAAAATCATTCCTTATGAATAACCAACTATCTGATCTCCAATACAACCCGAACTCCAGCCTGGTAAAAAGTGTTGAAGAGTTTTACAGAAAGCCTAACAAGACTCAGTTTGAACAACAGATCATTGCTAAAAATATGGACAGTGTAGGAAATATTGAGGCTTTCTTTAATACCATCTATGGTGACAGGGCTATGAGACTTGCTGATTTTGAAAAGGCCAAAGCATATTACGAAAAGGCTCAGAAGTTTGGTGGAATCCCAAGGGAGAATTATGACTGGACTGAAAAAGAAGGACAAAAAATCACCTCAAAACAGTATGCTTCTTCTGAATATAATGGTTTTAATAATATTTCAAGTCTTGTTTTCGGACATAATGTTTGGGAAAGTTATCAAAGCAGCCCTTCCGAATCTATGAAGTCTGAAGGATATACTGATTTTCCTTTCATCAAAGACAATATGAATAAGCTTGAACTGACGGATGTTTTGATCCAGCTTAAGAAAATAGGGAATGGAAAAGATGAGAAAGCAGCAAGAGCGAACCAGCTTATCGGGAACCTGTTATACAATACTTCCATTTTAGGCTATTACAGACACCTGTTCGTTATGGATATTGATAACAGCAATGGAGGTAAATATTACTTCTGGAACACTGATAAAGGAAATCCTTATAAGTACTACTATAAAAACTTCCTTGATACTTCTTATATTGAACCTGATAATTTTGATTTAGCCATTAACTATTACCAAAAGGCCCTTAAGTTTTCAAACAATAAAGAAGAAAAAGCCAGGATTTTATTCCAGATGGCAAGTGCAGAACAGGGTAAATACTACCAGTATGAAGCTAATGCTCAAAAAGATTTCGACTATTCTGATCCGAAATGGTCTGAAAAAGAAGATGCCCGCCAAAAGGAAATGGACAATCTGAAAAATCAAAAATACAGAACGTATTTCGCTCAACTTAAGGCACAGTATTCGGATGCTGAAACTACAAAAAGTCTTATGGGAAGCTGTAGTTATTTTAGTTATTTCATGAGATAGCAGACATCAACAGACAAATAGTTACTTCAAATAAAAAAGGAATCATTGCGATTCCTTTTTTTGTTGCTATTTTGCAGCATCATATTTTATATTCTATCATCTATCCTGATCCCTTGACCATAAATTGATTAATGGAATATCTATTTTCACTCCTACACTGAATACAGTAGCATCGAATGTTTTATTGTTAATAAGTCGTCCATCATCTGTATACACCGTTTTTAACGGAAGAAGCTTTACACTTCCAAATAATACAAAAGGACTATTTCTTATACCATAAATAAGACTCACCGAAGGGCTAAAAACTTCAGAAAAATGAACATCTTTCGGATAATCTTCTGTAGAAGATACCAAATAATGGTTCACTATATTTCCTAAATCAATAATATCAACGGTAAAACCAAAATTATCTGTCTTCGGTCCATTTGAGGACCATGTAAAAGCCACTCCAATTGGTGCAACAATTTCACCGGTAAACTGTTTCTTCAAAGAAGTATTTCCATTGGTTAGCAACCCAGAGAAGCTCCCTCCTACATAAGCGTTCAAATCAATAGAATGTGCCATTCTTCTTTTAAGTTTATAGGAAGTTGGAGGCAATGCATGAGAGTCAATAACATTTGCCAATTCATGTTCGTCTTTTGCGGATAAAACATCTCCGAAAAATGAGGTGAGCTTAAAGAGCTGATCCTGGTACTTCAGTTTTAATTGATCTACTGTTTTACTATATTTTGGCTGCTGAAGGTAAGATGTACCGATACTTTTTAAAAGAGCCATAATTTTTTCTTTACCGTCTTTATCATTTTTCAATAAGTACAATATATTGAGCAAATGTATAGCATTTATCTTATCAATTTTTGCGTTAACCGCAACTCGAGTAATCAATAAATCAAACTGATCATCAAGCTCATTTAATAAAATATAGTTATCACTTTTAACATCTGAAATATATTTAAAGAAGGGTTGCAATTTAGAAATTTGATGAAATTTAATAATATCATTCTCCTTCCTCTTATCTTCATATTGTAATATCAGTTCAAGATTATTGTTATCAAATTTTTGACTTATTTCCAAAATTGGATTTTTGTTTATATCATAAAATTTAATATTTTCACTATTTATCTGAACTATTTTTTCATTCAAATTAAACGAAAAAGCCAATATAGATTTATTAGGATCTTGATTAATCCTATCAATAATATTTAGTACTTTTTGAGCGGCGGCTACAAAGTTTTTGATTTGGATTTGTTCATATACTCCAATACCATCTTTTAAGATCTCTATTTGTTCTGAAAGTTTAATAGATGAATTTCCATTTACTAAATATTGATTAGCATCCATATTACTAATAATCTGCTCTGTAATTCTCCAGACACTATAAAAATTATAATTGGACCTTTCCTCTTTCTCTTTATTACCATCTAAAATAGCTTGTGAATCTTTATTTATTTTATCAAACTGGCTGAGAGTAATCAGAAGGTTACCCATCCATTTAGCAAGTTGGTTTTTATGATTCTCATCATTCTTATAATTTGAAAATTTAATATGTTTTAGTTCAGATCCATATTTAAGTTCTATTAACTCTAGCAGGACATCCCATTGATCCATTCTTAAACTGTTGATTTCTTCAAAGGAAAGCAGCCTATAGGTACTTTTATTATCTATTATATCTACCACAAAAAGTTCATTGGTTAATATATATAGCATTGATATTGACTGATTAAGATATTTTTTTATTTCATCTCCGTTATCCTTGTACTTAGGATTCATATAAAAATACCGTACAATATCTCTATAATTATATCTTTCAGAAATCAACCTGTTTAAATCAGCACCAAAACTAATACTTGTTAATAGTTCCTTCCTACTATTAACATCTTTGACTAAGAACTCCTCTACCCACTTACTTTCAGCTATATTCACAGGCATCTTTATAAAATCTGAAGAAATTGCGTAGCGCCATGAACTACTGAAATTAGGAGTTTTATAGTCTTCAAGTCCTGCAAGAAGCTTAGCAGTTTCCGGAAATGCTTCAAAAACAAGTGGATTATTGAGTCTCTCCCTCACCTGATCCATAAACCAGATCAAAGTTTCCTGCTTTGCTCTGTTGGCTAGAAAAATAGCCATTGCTTCGATCATTTGGGATTCTGATGGCATATTGAAACTCTGACTGGAAGTTCTCTGCTGGGCAGCCTGAACAATTGAATTTATATTGATTTGATTTTGGGAAGCTTCTAAATTATTATTTAAAGGGACTACAAGGTCTACATCTTTTCTTTTGTTAACATATGCATTTGCATATTGTCTTACACTTTCTTTATATAATTCATTATCTTTTACTAAATCCTCTATCTTTTTACGATTACCATTTAATTTTTCTTCCAACTTCGATAAATTAACTTCTTTAAACAGCTTAAATGAATCATTCTGGACTTCTTCCGGTTTTTTATTATTCAATAGGTTTTCAAAAATTTTAGCTTTAGGACTGAATCTCTGATTAAATTGTATACTATCTTTATTTACAAGGAGGGTCTTGATGAGTTCCAATTCTTCCTTCTCCTTATCTAATTCGTCCCCTCTTAATGCTAAAGATTTAAAGCTTTTTTCAAAGCTGTTAATCTTCTCTGTTTTGTTACTGTCAATGTATTTTTTATCAAACAGTCCTAAATTGAATAGTCTGATGATATCACTTCTTGTCAGCTCTTTTAATGTGTTTCTATTAACAAGAAAATTTCCTATATAACTTGCTTTAGAGGAATCATTAGTTACTTTATATTTTTTTGCTAATGTATCAACTTTAGCCTGTCCTAAATTAGCTACCAGACTGGCATATATATCATTAATTTGATCAGATGTCAGATTATTAGAATTAATAACCTTACTTAGGTAATAGAGATTATAGAGCTTTAATTCTTTGTCTTGCTGTGCGGAAACAATTGAATTTAGTCCCAATATCAATATGAGGGCTAAAAGGTTAAATTTTAGTTTCATGGTGTTTGGTTTTTCAGTTTTAGTTTAACATAAATTTAACAATTTTAATTTAATTATACTATAGAAGGGTTTTAAACATAAAAAGAGAATGAAAAATCATTCTTTTTTTTTTTGTTGCTCTTTCTTTTGAAGCCACTCTTCATGTTTCTTTTTAAAAAATTCATGTTTATAATCCTGATTCCTCTGTGCAGCATCTATGGAATGGGAAGTATGGATGTCCGAATCTTTCTTGGCAAACTGAGCTAAATTTTCGTAATAATGATGAAGCTGATCCAGCTCCACTTCTGTAAGATCTTCAATATCCACAATCCTGTTACTGGCTTTTTCATGAGCAGCAATTATTTCATTTAACTTAATCTGTATAGCTTTCGAATCTTTATTCTGCGCTTTTTGAATGAGGAAAACCATGAGGAAAGTGATGATCGTAGTTCCGGTATTGATAACCAACTGCCACGTTTCTGAATAATCAAAAAAAGGCCCTGTAACCGCCCAGGCTAAAACTACAAATGTTGCTCCGATAAAAGCATACTGACTTCCTGTAAATTTTACGGCCCAGTTTGAAAATTTTTCAAAGAGATTATTATTCTTGTGATCCATAGGTCATATTATTTTATATTAAATGTATAAAATTAACCTGAACAAGTGAAAGGAATATTGAAATAAAGATAGAAGGGTACATAACAAAAAAAAACATTAAGACGGCTGACCCCATCTTAATGTTTACAAAATTAATTTGATATGAATAAATTAAAAAGTTAATACAAATTTGAGAAAGGAATCTATCGTAATTCCTCCTTTCTAAACCGGTATTAATATCGTTATTTCTTACTCTGAACCGGAGTGGCTTCTTGAGATCAGATTTTCTCTGCACATATAAAAATCTCTTCCAATATTCTTTAGCAAGAACATTCTTATTGTATTTCATTAACCAACTTTTTTGAATCTTTTCGGTTGGTTCTAGAAGAAATAATTGGCTCCAAACTGATACCTTATTCCATCAATTCTGAAACCAAAGTTGTTCGCCGGATCTGTTGTATCATTACGGATATCTTTATCCAGCAGGTTGTACACCCCAAATGTAAAACGAACTTGTTTGTTTAGCCTATATACCGTTCCTAAATCTAATAAGAAGTAAGACGGAATTGGATATTCCTGCGCTTTTCCCCTGTTAACCCCCGGCTGACTTTCACTTCTGTAGTTTCCTCTTGACCAGAATTCAAAACTGTCATTGGCTTTCCATGATAGGTTTACATTGGCCATATGTTTAGGAATTCTTGCATACGGTTTATTATACAATGCCGGAATTTCATCAGATTTAATCTTCGTATCTGTATAGGTATAGTTGGCTTTCAATACGATATCCTTTGATACATTTACTCCAAGATTGGCCTCAAGCCCCATGCTGTTTGCTTTACCAAGATTTTCTCTTGTTGAGATGAAGTCATAAATATGATTGTATAGGGCTTCAAACTGTTTACATTCTTCACTGTTGTTACATTTTCTAACTTCAACAAGTTTGTTTTTAAAGTCTGTATTAAATCCTGTTACGCTTAGGTTAATCACTTTCTTATTATCTTCAAACATCACTGTTAACTCCTGGTTAAAGCTTTTTTCCGGTTTAAGGTCTTTGTTTCCAATGATTACCCCGTCCTGGGTTCCGCCACCGGTTACCTGTCCCCATCCCGGGTTTACAGCTCTCAGCCCTGGTGCTTTATATCCCCACGAAGCCCCTCCTTTAAAAGTAAAGTTATGGGTAGCACTCCATACTAAATATCCTCTTGGTGTAAAGTTGGATCCATAGTTCTCATCATTATCCAAACGGGCTCCCGTAACCAGATGTAGTTTATCAACTATCTTCCAGTTTCCTTCTGCAAAAGCTGACCAGTTCCAACGGGTAAGTTTTGTTACTACTTCCCCATTTTCCGACTTCATCTTGTTTCCCAGATCATTCAGTTTTTCATACCTGTATTCTGCTCCAAAACTGATTACATGATCTTTAATATTGAAATTGTTAAGGCTATACGCTGAAAGAGTTTCGTATCTCATATCCCTGTTGGGGTTGTTGGTATTATCATACTGGATATAAGAATTGGTATGAAAATTTGAATAATCTCCTTTATGGCTTAGTGCCAATACATTCCTCTCGTAGTTATTGCGTGAACTCTTTGCTTTTGGTCCTAACGAATAACCCGGATTCTGGTTTCTTTCCTGACGGTTATAATCGTAACTTAACTTAAAGGTATTTTTTGTATTGGGAGTAAGACTGAACTCTGTACCAAAAGCTTTGATCACCCTTTCGGTAAATCCACCTACAAATTTATCTTCATTTCTGTCTGAATAACTTCCAGTAACTTTCATCTGAAGCAGGTTTTTCACTAAAGAACCTGCAGCATAACCGTCAATCTGGTAGGTATTCCCTGATTCTTTATGTACCTGCTGTATTAAACTTGTTCCAACGGATCCTCTCCAACCTTCACTCAGTTTCTTAGTGATGATATTGATTACTCCGCCCATTGCATCAGAGCCGTATAAGGAAGACATTGGTCCTTTTACCACTTCGATTCTTTCAATCGTTTCCAGTGGCGGCATCCAACCCTGCTCAATACCAGGACCGTCAGAGTTAGGCCTTGTTTCTCTTGTATTGATTCTTTTACCATCTATTAAAACTAATGTCTGGCCAGATTCAGCTCCTCTTATTGAGAAATCACTTGTACTTCCTCCTCCAGTAACGAAAACTCCCGGAACATCTTGTAAGGCATCCGTAATATCCCTGTAAGCTCTTTTTTTAAGGTCTGCCTGAGAAATCACTGAAATAGTTGCCGGAGTGTCTTTGATCTTCTGAGCATACCCTGAACCCGTTATTACTACTTCATTAATCTGGTTACTTTTTAACGTGTCCTTTGTTTTCTGACCGCTTGCCAAAGCTGATCCTAAAACAAGTAAGGAAAAAGATACTGTTCTAAACATCAATAATTTTTTTGCAAAATTATTATTTTTAATAATTCTAAATAAATAAACCAAGGTGAGATATGTCAGGTTGGGAATGTCCTGTAATGTGGGATCGATAATAGCAAAATAGTTATGATAAAAATATACTAATACTGTTTTCCGGCTATTGAATATAAACTCCCGGTACTGCATAATGTTTATCGATAATAAAAAGCAGATTTGTATGGGAAAAAACTTTCATTTAACAGCCCTTTCCAACCAAGTTAAATGAGAAAAAATAAAAAATCCGTCCCTAAAAAGGAACGGATTGTATAATCATTGCAAAGTATGCAGTTATCACACTTTAATTTCAACGTCTACACCTGAAGGAAGTTCTAATTTCATTAGAGCATCAACAGTCTTAGAAGAAGAAGAGTAGATATCCATTAGTCTCTTGTGAGCTGATAATTGGAACTGCTCTCTTGCTTTCTTATTTACGTGCGGAGATCTCAACACTGTGAAGATTCTCTTATTCGTTGGCAATGGAATTGGACCGTTTACAACAGCACCAGTAGCCTTTACCGTTTTTACGATTTTCTCAGCAGACTTGTCTACCAAGTTGTAATCGTAAGATTTTAGTTTTATTCTGATTCTTTGTGACATTTCTTTAGTTTAAAAATTAACCTTTTGCTTTAGCTATGATTTCTTCAGCAACGTTTTGTGGAGTTGGTGCGTATTTCTCTAATTCCATAGAAGAAGTAGCTCTTCCTGATGAAAGTGTTCTTAGAGTAGTTACGTATCCAAACATTTCAGAAAGTGGAACAGAACCTTTGATTACAACAGCTCCGTTTTTCTCTTCCTGGCCACTGATAGTACCTCTTCTCTTGTTAAGGTCACCAATGATGTTACCCATATATTCTTCCGGAGTTACAACTTCCAGTTTCATAATAGGCTCCATAATTACCGGTTTAGCAGCTTTACCAGCTTCTTTAAATCCTAGCTTAGCAGCCATTTCGAAAGAAAGAGCGTCAGAATCCACTGCGTGGAAAGATCCATCTTTAAGAGTAACTTTAATACCTTCAACTTCGAAACCAGCCAATGGACCGTTCTTCATTGCAGCTTTAAATCCTTTTTCAATAGCAGGAACGAATTCTCTAGGAACGTTACCACCTTTGATCTCATTGATGAATTCTAAACCAACTTTACCTTCGTCTGCAGGTCCTAGTTCAAATACAATGTCAGCAAATTTACCTTTACCACCAGATTGTTTTTTGTAAACTTCTCTGTGTTGAGCAACTTTTGTTAAGTTTTCTTTGTACTCTACCTGAGGTTGTCCTTGGTTTACTTCAACCTTGAATTCTCTCTTCATACGGTCTACAATGATATCTAAGTGAAGCTCACCCATACCAGAGATGATCGTTTGTCCAGAAGCCTCGTCAGTTCTTACAGTAAACGTTGGATCTTCTTCAGCCAATTTAGCCAGAGCGTTACCCATTTTATCCTGGTCAGCTTTAGTTTTAGGCTCAACAGCGATACCGATTACCGGATCAGGGAAAACCATCGATTCAAGAACGATTGGGTTTTTCTCATCACACATCGTATCACCAGTTTTGATAGACTTGAATCCTACTGCTGCACCAATATCACCAGCTTCAATATATTCTACCGGGTTTTGCTTGTTAGCGTGCATCTGATAGATTCTTGAGATTCTTTCTTTATCTCCTGAACGAGAGTTCAAGATGTAAGAACCTGCATCCAGTCTTCCAGAGTAAGCTCTGAAGAATGCCAGTCTTCCCACGAACGGGTCAGTAGCAATCTTAAATGCCAGAGCTGCGAAAGGCTCATCTACAGATGGCTTTCTTGTAATTTCAGCGTCTGTTCTTGGATCAGTACCTTTGATATCATCTTTATCCAATGGAGAAGGCAAGTATTTACATACTGCATCCAGCATAAACTGTACTCCTTTATTTTTGAATGAAGAACCACAAGTCATTGGGATAATAGATAAATCGATAGTAGCAGCTCTCAATGCAGCATTGATTTCTTCTTCTGTAATTGAATCCGGATCTTCAAAGAATTTCTCCATCAAAGTTTCGTCATATTCAGAAACAGCTTCTACTAATTTCTCTCTATATTCAAGAACTTCATCTTTCATATCTTCAGGAATTGGCACTACTTCGAAAGTAGCTCCTTGTCCTGCTTCATCCCAGATGATCGCTCTGTTTTTAATTAAGTCAACAACACCTTTGAAATCTTCTTCAGCACCGATTGGTAAAACGATTGGAACTGCGTTAGATCCTAACATTTCTTTAACCTGGTTTACCACGTTAAGGAAGTCAGCACCTTGTCTGTCCATTTTGTTTACGAATCCCATTCTCGCTACTTTGTAGTTGTCAGCAAGTCTCCAGTTTGTTTCAGACTGAGGCTCTACTCCATCTACTGCAGAGAATAAGAATACCAATCCATCTAACACTCTTAAAGATCTGTTTACTTCTACTGTGAAGTCAACGTGTCCCGGTGTATCGATGATGTTGAAGTGGTAAGGCTTAGTTTCTGGTAAAGCTTTTCCTTGGTCAGTTGGAAAGTTCCAAGAACAAGTAGTTGCAGCTGAAGTAATAGTAATACCTCTTTCTGCTTCCTGCTCCATCCAGTCCATTGTAGAAGCACCATCGTGAACCTCTCCAATTTTGTGGTTTACACCTGTATAGAATAAAATCCTTTCTGTAGTGGTAGTTTTACCCGCATCAATGTGAGCAGCAATACCAATATTTCTTGTAAATTTAAGATCTCTACCCATTTCAGATTAGAATTTAAAGTGTGAAAACGCTTTGTTAGCTTCCGCCATTTTGTGAGTATCAGTTTTCTTTTTGAAAGCTGCACCTTCTTCTCTTGAAGCAGCTACAACTTCATTAGCTAATTTCAAAGCCATAGACTTATCATTTCTCTTTTTAGAGTAGCTAATTAACCATTTCATTGCCATAGAAATTTTTCTATCAGCTCTGATTGGCATAGGAATCTGGAAGTTAGCTCCACCTACTCTTCTAGAACGTACTTCTACGTGAGGCATAACGTTTGTTAATGCATCTTTCCAGATTTCAAGTGCAGTTTTTTCAGTTTCTCCTTTTTTAGTTTCTACGATATCTAATGCATCATAGAAAATTTTGAATGCGATAGACTTCTTACCGTCTAGCATTAAGTTGTTTACGAATCTCGTTACCAATTGATCATTAAACTTCGGATCTGGTAACAACGGTCTTTTTTTCGCTTTTGTCTTTCTCATTGCTTCTGTACCTTATTTAATGATTATTTTTTCTTTCCTTTTGCAGGTGCTGCAGCAGCTTGTCCTGGTTTAGGTCTCTTAGCTCCGTACTTAGATCTTCTCTGTGTTCTTCCATTTACACCAGCTGTGTCTAATGCACCTCTTACGATGTGGTAACGTACTCCCGGTAGGTCTTTCACCCTTCCGCCTCTAACCAATACTATCGAGTGCTCTTGAAGATTATGTCCTTCGCCCGGGATATAGGCGTTAACTTCTTTACCGTTAGAAAGTCTTACCCTTGCTACTTTTCTAAGTGCAGAGTTAGGTTTCTTAGGTGTAGTAGTATATACTCTCGTACATACTCCACGTCTTTGTGGACAAGAATCAAGGGCAGCCGATTTGCTCTTCTTGGCAAGCGTGGCTCTTCCTTTTCTTACTAATTGTTGAATAGTAGGCATTTAATTGCTTTTTATTTTAGGCTGCAAAAATAGTAATATTTTTTTAATTGACAAGCAGTTATGAAATTTTATTTTATAAGAATTTTTCTTCATTTATTTCAAAAACAAACTAAAACCTCCATTACTTTTATATTGTTGAATCATTTTTATGTATCAGGGCTGGTATCAAAAAAACAAGATTTTATTTAAAGACATCCTTTATTATTTTCCTCTCATATATTGTTCAGGAGCTCCTAAAGTTCTGCCATAGTATTTGCGATATCAATTTGTTCATAAATTCCTGTGCTGATATCATGAATAATGATCATACAGGAAAAAATTTCTTCACTTTTTTTACTTTTATATTAAATTTAGAACACAAAGCTAGAAAACGCAATCTCCTGAATCATTAACAAATCGTTATCTATTCCTTAAGAAATCAAAAATAAAATAAGCCACATAGCAAAATAAATAATTTTTGAATACAACTGTACTGGATATCTATTCTATTATGGTAACGGTAACATTTTTATTCCAGTTAAATTTTTTGATATTTTGTTTCAGTTCTTCCAGGTTCTTTATATTTATAGAATATATAGAGACTTCCAGCCTGGCTACAGTGATCTTATTTTCAATTTTTAAAGTAGCTGCCTTTTTCCAATAAGCAGGAACGTACCCCTGCAGCCAGCCTTCATATACAACAGCAATATCGTATTGATGATCCAGACAATATTTACTGATAAAGCTTCCAAATTTCTCATCAAACTTTTTTTTATTTTCATTAAAATAAATTGTTTCTACAGACCCAAGACCTGCAATATCCAGCAAATGGATATTGGTATAATAGCTGATGGCTCCAATATCATTGGCCACTACTTTGGAAGTATTATAAAACTGATGCAGAAACTTTGCAGACTGCACCTGTTGCTCATAAATATTCTTCCCTCCCTTACTCATAATAGGATGAGCAGCCCAGCATTTATATATCATAAGAAAAACATTAGCAGCAATCAGCAGGCTCACCAGCTTTTCTTTTTTAATATAATCCATCCAATTAACGAGCAGCCCTTTGCATCTTGGTATCAATACCATACAAAAACTTGTAAGAATGTAAGCTTCATAACGTAAGGAACCTTTTAAATCAGCAAACATGGCGTGGCAGATCATCACCAGTGAGAATACAATTAATAAAAAGTCATCCTTTAATACTTCTTTTAACGTTTTCGTTTTAAAGTCTCTGTAAATAAATACTGCACATAAAAAAAGCGGAAAAAAACCAATTTTATAAAAACTGATATTCAGTAAAAGATTATCGAGTAAAATTACCTTAAGCTGTGCCAATATATTAGCATCAAAACTTAGTTTTGTTCCTTTAACCACAACTGAATTAGGGAAGAAATAACCGTCCTGCTGATAGTTGTAAGCACAAAATGCTATAATAGGAATGAAACCCAATAATAAAACCAATAGGGTTTCTTTCCACTTTCTGACAAGGGCAAACATAAAAGCCAGAATAACAAAATAAAACATACTTTCAAAACGGATTAACCCCATCAGCAACAGAGTGATATAAAAACCGGATATTGCGAGTTTACTCTGGTTATACCGATAAAAACAGAGAATGTTAACAACAAACAAAAATACCTGGAAAACATGTTCCATCCCTGAAAGAATATTTAAAGGAAGTACAATAAAGAAGGCCGTAAAAAGGACTGCTAAAACCGTTTTTTTAATTTCTTGAAAAATCCCGGCATAATATACTGTGAGAATGTAAAGAATTCCGATGCCAAAAAAAATATTAAAATACAGCGGGAGTTGGTCATTGTTTCCAAAAATTTTAATCAATACACTCAACAGGTAAGTAAACAAGGGAGAAGAGGAAGTAGAGGAAAACTGATATTTTGTCATTCCCCATACTTCGTACAATGCAAAGTTTTTTGCCATTGCAAGATGAATATACGCATCATCCAGCGGGTAAATATAATATCCATCAGTTTTCAGTACAGAATTGATGTAATACAGCAGACAAACTGAGAAAAAAAAGGTAAAAGACAGCAAAAAACTGCGTAAAACTATATTTCGGACTATTCCCATTTTAAATAATTATAAATATATATAACTGATACCTCAGCCTGTAAATCAGCTTTCCTTTTCATAATTTACCGGTAAGTCTCCTTCATTTGCAATATTAATACTTCCAAACTATTTTAAAAAATTTTCTTATAGTTATCATCTATTGATATCCGGGGCTATTCGGCACGATATTTCGTAACTTTGAGATATATAAAAGATAAACTTATGAAAAACGCAAGTATTATAGGACTTAAAGAAGCCGACTGCAAAAAAATAGCAGAAAAATTAAATGTACTTTTAGCCAATTACTCTGTATTCTATCAGAACACAAGAGGTTCCCACTGGAACATTAAAGGAGATCAGTTTTTCACACTTCACCCGAAATTTGAAGAACTTTACAATAGCTTAGTTTTAAAAATTGATGAAATTGCAGAAAGAATCCTGACATTGGGAGCCACTCCTGCGCACAACTACTCTGATTATTTAAAAGTAGCCACCATTAAAGAAAGCAAGGAGGTAACTGACGGAACTAAAAGTGTTGAGCAAATCCTTAGCTCGTTCAAAGTAGTAATTGATCTTCAGAGAGAGCTTTTAGATATTACAGACCAGGCTGGTGACGAAGGTACCAATTCTCAGATGAGCGACTATATTACTGAGCAGGAGAAAGAAGTTTGGATGTACAATTCTTATTTGGGGAAATAAACGGCAGGACCATCAAAATAATTCAAAAAAATCGCCTTACATTTAGGCGATTTTATTTTTAATTTTTATATTTGCGTTAAAATTACACATATTATGAATGACGTAAGACTCAACTCTATCCTGGATAACGATTTCTATAAAATAACCATGCAAAATGCAGTGGTAAAACTATTCCCAAGTTCTATTGTTAAATATGAATTTATTAACAGAGGAAAACACCATTTTCCTGAAGGTTTTGATGTGGCCTTAAGGGAAGCTGTTAATAAAATGGCTGAACTGAAACTTACTAAGGATGAAAAGAAATTCATGGCAAGAACATGTCCTTATATTGATCTTCCTTATCTGGATTTCCTGGAGGGCTACCATTATGATCCTTCTGAAGTGAAAATCCGCCAGGAAGGCGGAGACCTTTCCGTAATTGTTGAAGGGCTGTGGTACAGAACCATTCTTTGGGAAGTTCCATTACTGGCATTAATCAGTGAATTGCACTATGACATGAACCATATGGAAAGAGATTCCAATGAAGTGGTAATGAGCAAAACTATTGAGAAGGCAGATTCGTTAGGCAGGCTTGGAGTAACATTTGCTGAGTTCGGAACCAGAAGAAGACATTCCTATAAGGTACAGAATCTGGTAATGGAAGCCTTAACGCAGAAAAAGGACTCAACTTTTATCGGAAGCTCCAATGTTCATTTTGCGATGAAGTACGGGGTAAAACCTATCGGAACTCATGCTCATGAATGGTTTATGTTCCATGCTGCTGAATATGGTTTCAAAATGGCTAATGAACTGGCTTTGGAGCATTGGGTGGATGTATACAGAGGTGATCTGGGGGTAGCTCTTTCCGACACGTATACTACGGATGTTTTCTTCCAGCAGTTCGATAAAAAATTCGCAAAATTATTTGACGGTGTACGTCATGACAGTGGTGATGCGTTGGAGTTTGCTGATAAAACCATTGCCCACTATCAAAAAAACGGCATTAACCCTATGTTTAAATATATCATTTTCTCTGATGCATTAAATCTTGAAAAAGTAGAGGAAATCACTAACTACTGCAGAGGAAAAATAGGGATCTCCTTTGGAATAGGAACCAACCTAACAAATGATGTGGGATTAAAACCAATGAACATTGTAATGAAACTTATCGGAGTACAGGCTCCTAATAAGGAATGGATCCCTACTGTAAAACTTTCTGATGAACATGGAAAATATACAGGAGATCCAAAAATGATAGAGCTGGCTAAGGAGTTTTTGAGAATAAAAGATTAACATATCCACACAATTAGATATAACCTCGGTGCTATCGAGGTTTTTTTGTGTCACATGGTATTTGAAATTCCAATTCTCTGAAATCTGTAAGGTTTTTATTATATTTATATAAATAAACCAAGATGAAATCAAGAATATTATTACCCTCAGTCTTCCTTATAGCAGCACTATCTTCTGCCCAGGAAAAGAAAGCAGAAAAACCTGAATATAATCAGGAACTGGCCGCTTCATTAGGAGCAGACCAATATGGTATGAAGCCTTATACTATTGTTATGCTGACAACCGGTACTGCAAAAATTGAAGATAAAACCCAAATGAGTTCTTTAATGAAAGGACATATGGAAAACATAGGCAAACTGGCTAAAGAAGGAAAAATTGTGGTGGCAGGCCCTTTCCTGGAAAAGAATAAGGAAAACTACCGTGGAATGTTTATTTTCAACACCAAATCTAAAGAAGAAGCTGAGCAGTGGGTAAAAACAGATCCTGCAGTTCAGGCAGGAGTTTTCAGCTATGAAGTTTTCCCCTGGTATGGATCAGCAGCTCTGCCTCTTTATCTTAAACACCATGATGAAATTGCAAAGGAGAAGCCTTAATATTTTATCCCTTAAAAAAATACATATATAAGGTTTTCTTACCTGTACACAGCAATACGGGTTGCTGCAGAAAGTATACCCTGGCTTGCAAACTCATATTCTAATGAAACTTCACAATTGGTGTACTCACCACCATTGATAGACTTTACTATTTTCTGTTTAAAGCTTTTGCGTTCGAAATCCTGAAAAAACCGGATGAAATTATTATCTGGTGTAAAGGAAAACTAAAAGCCCTACAGGATATTTAGTCAATTAAATATAAACAGGGACTGTCTTTTGTGACAATCCCTGTTTTAACATTATTTCTTTAAAAAATTATTGAATATTGCTTCCTATTACATAGCCGCTTGTACCATATATCTTTTTAACAGCGCTATTATTAAATCTATATTTATTATATACAGCAAGATTTGGAATATATCTTAAAACATTGCCTTCTCTCATATATATCTTATTAGTATAGATATCCTGTTTAAGATCATTATCCGGCGTTAAATCAGCTCCGCGTTCTACTGTTGACAAATGACTAGGGCTAATTGTTGCAATTTCACCAGAAGTTATATTAAACAATCCGTAAAGAGTCATAGGACTTTGAATATATCTCAGCTTGTTTTCAAACATAAAAAAGATCTGATTAGTAACCGGATTTCTAACAAAGTTACCGTTAACAAGGTTTGCACTATTTGTATATGTTAATCTTACCTGATTATCAATTAAATATTTGTCTATATAAGCTTTCATTTCAGCCTTTTTCACTGGATCTTTAATGAATTCATAAAGAGGAATCAAACCATTACTCCCAAATTCTACCAATACTGCATTAGCTGGTGTTGAACTATTCTGCCAATTGGTAATATTAATCTTAGGATTGGCTATCTCAAGATCTAAAGTTCCTACCAGTCCCTTTGAAGGATCACCGCCTCTGGTTTTAAAAGTTAATTTTCTGGAATAATTTTTATCTGATTCTGACGTATCTACGTTGTTCTGAACATCTACATCAAGAATTTTCTTTACCCCAACTTTAACTCCAACTCTAGCTGCTTTTTCACGGTTTTCATTGGTTGTTTCGGATTGAAACATAACGTCTAACTTAGCTCCTGTAAATATATCTATTGCAACGTGAGTTCCATAATCGTTTACAATCTGCTCAGGTTTATTAGACTGTAAATCATTAATAAACTCCGGAGTCAAATAATCAGACAGTAAAGTAGGAGTAGCATTAAATCTAAATCTCCTTTGTTTAATTAATAAATTATAACTGCCATAAATGTATTTAGCATCAAATTTATTGCTGGTATTATTAACAACTGAAGAGCTAAAAGAAACTGAAATGAGTTTTTTAAATAAAGAGAATCCAGCCGTAGCTCCCACTTTAGTAGACACCATTTTTGAATAAGCTTCTGCATGTTCTCCATATTCTTCAAGAAATTCCTGAGAAAATACATTATCAGTAATCAATCTTCCAGCCTGTTCGTTCTTGAATCTTTCAATATCAATGACCTGATATCCGGCAGAGTTTGAATTAGCATATTCACCTGTTGCGTTATAACCATAGCCCAAGACATCATAAGCACCATCTCCGGCAAACTTTGCCGAGCTTCTTCCTGATCCATTGTTTAAATCTCCACCTGAAGCAGAATTCTCGAATTCTTCCATTGAACAGGAAGTTGCAAACAGTAAAATAATACTGCTGAAAAGTAAACTGAGTTTTTTCATGATTTTAATTTTAAGTTTATAAAACTAATTCTTTGTAGCCAAAATCAAAATGACATAAATCATTTTTTGGGGAATTAATAGCTACCAAACAAAATATTTTCTTAACCGATTATTTATGAATATCTTTAAAATAAATAAAAGTTATCATGAAAACCATTGAAGAAGTCCTGAAAAAATTGGATAAAATTATCATATGGTGTAAGGAAAACAAAAGTCCTGCAGGCTATTTCGCCTGTACTTACCGGATTATGACTGCCCAGGTTTTAAAAGGAATTGAACAAAAGAAGTTTGAAGATAATCCCCGAATGACCATACTTGATATTGCCTTTGCACAGCGATACCTTGAAGCATGGGAAAATTACAGCAATGGTAAAAAATGCACCAACTCCTGGTATATTGCTTTTGAAGCCACAAAAAATAAAGACCTTCTTATATTACAGCATATTTTTCTGGGCATGAATGCCCATATTAATCTGGATCTGGGAATTTCCGCGGCTTCCATTGTGCCTTACAGGAAAATCAATCCTTTAAAAAAGGATTTTGACAATATTAATAATGTGATTGCTTCCATTAATCAGAAAGTACAGGACTCTCTGAATAAAATATGCTATCCGGTACAACTCATTGACCAGCTTTCCAATGGAAAAGACAATGCCATACTGGATTTTGCCATTTCAAAAGCGAGAGATACTTCATGGACAACTGCTGTTATTGCATCCAATACCCCAAATTTTCTAAGACAACAGGTTATTAATATTGTAGATTATGCTGCAGCAAAGGTTGCTACACAGATCTTAAACCCTAAAATCATTACTCCTTCCCTACTTAAAGAATTTAAGAAATGTGAAAGCATTGATATTGTAAAGAATATTGAAATCCTGGAATCAACAAAAACCATTTAACTTAAAACAAAAGCCGGGATCTTCCTCACGGATCCCGGCAAAATAATGAACAAATAAAAAGAAACTATATGGTTTCCTTATACTTTTTACGATAGGCATAATAGAACACAATCGGCAATATGGTAAATGACAGCAGCATACAGATAATCAATCCGCCTACAATCATAATGGCCAGAGGTTTTTGAATTTCAGAACCCATTCCGTTAGACATGGCTGCCGGAAGAAGCCCCATAGATCCCATCAGTGCAATCATTACTACCGGACGGATCCTGCTTTTCACTCCTTCTGAAATAGCTTCTTTGAGTGATAGCCTGTTCTGAAGGTTTTCTTTCATGACCCCAATCAGAACAATACCGTCAATAGTAGCCACTCCGAACAGAATAATAAAACCGATTCCTGCTGAGATTCCGAAGATGGTTCCCGTAAACCAGAGGGATAAAAACCCGCCAATAAATGCAAAAGCCAATGTAATGGAAGAAATCAAAGTATCTTTTACATTCCCGAAGTTGAAATACAACAGCATCAGAATAAGCACAAGTGAAATAGGAACTACCATGGCCAACTGTTTTGCAGCTCTTTCTTTACTTTCAAATTCACCAGCCCAGGTCATTTTATGGTTTTTCGGCAGCTTCACCTCTTTATCAACTTTTTCTTTAGCTTCCTTAATTGTACTTCCAAGATCACGTCCCTCAATATTGAATCCTACTCCAATGTATCTGCTGTTTCCTTCGCGGTAAATAAATGAAGGCCCTGTATGATAATCAATGGTTGCTATTTCCTTTAACGGTACTTTTTTATTATCCTGGGTCGGAATGAGAATATTACCCATTTTTTCAGGAGTGTCCCGGTATTCTTTTTCGAATCTCAGCATCACATCAAACATCCTTTCTTCTTCATAGAATTTGGTAGCAGCCTGCCCGCCAATGGTCATTTCAATAACTGCCTGGGCATCTGCCGTGGAAACTCCATATTTAGCCATTTTGGAATCATGAAGCTGTATCCTGAGTTCCGGAAGCCCTATATTTTTAAAGACATTCACATCGGAAATTCCCGGAACAGTCCTGATGGAATTGGCAACCTGGTTAGCATAATTTTCAAGCTGAAATAAATCATTCCCGAATATTTTAATAACCAACGGTGCCTTTACTCCAGCTACATATTCTTCTACATTATCCTGAATCGGCTGGCTGAACCCGAAATTGATTCCCGGATATTTTTCAAGAGAACCCCTCATTTGGTCAAGAAGTTCTTCCTTAGAAATTTTCTTCTTCCATTCATTTTCCGGTTTCAGCTGGATATTAAATTCAATATTAAAGAATCCAGTAGGATCTGTTCCATCATTAGGACGTCCGGTTTGGGTCATTACGAATTTCACTTCATCATACTTCATCAAAATCTCCTTCATCTCTTTGGTTAACCGAACGGATTCATCCAGATTCACACTATTCGGGAGTGTGGCACGTACATAGATAGCCCCTTCATTCAGTTTAGGTAAAAATTCTGAACCGTAATTTGAAAACCTCCATCCGCATAAGGCAAGCAATGCTACAAAACCAATCATGAAACCTTTTTTATGACGAACACTGAATTCATAGACTCTATAGATGTTCACTCTGAAGAATCTTGAAATAAAGTTTTCTTTTTCTTCAATATTTTTGGTTAATAAAAGTTTACACATGGCCGGAACATAGGTCAAACTCAAGATCAAAGAACCAAGCAGGGCATATCCCAACGTAAAGGCCAAAGGTGAGAACATTTTTCCTTCTACTTTCTGGAAAGAGAAAATTGGCATTAAAGCTACAATCAGTATTAATAAAGCAAAGAAAATATAGCTTGCCACACTTCCTGCGCTTTTCTTGATAATCCCAAGCTTGGAAATTTTATTAAATCTTCGGAGTCCGATTTTCCTGGCCTTCAGTTCGAGGGCGACAAATACATGTTCTACGATGACGAGTGTTCCCTCCAGCAAAAGTCCAAAATCTAATGCTCCCATAGAAATCAGATTGGCCGGAAGCCCCTGGATTTTCAACATAATAATAGCAAAAAGAAAAGCCAACGGAATTACTGATGCCACAATAAATGTAGTTCTCCAGTTGTAAAGGAAGATGAATACAATAATGGAAACCAGGATCACTCCTTCAACAAGGTTTTTGGAAACGGTATGAACGGTTGTATTCACCAGTTCTGTACGGTCAATGATCGGAACAATCTGAACATCTCCCGGCAACTCTCCGCCATTCAATTCTTCTATTCTTTCTTTCAGTCTCGCAATAACCTCACTTGGATTTTCTCCACGGAGCATAATGACAATACCTTCTACTACATCATTTTCTTTATTGTACCCTACCTGCCCTAACCTCGGTTTTGCAGACACCTTAACTTCAGCAACGTGTTTTACCAGAATAGGCGTAGAGCCTTTTACTTCAATCTGAATATTTTCAATATCCTCTTTCTTTTCCAAAAGACCTATCCCTCGCACTACATAAGCCTGATCTCCTTTTGCCACTACATCTCCGCCTACATTAATATTACTCTTCGAAACTGCTTCATACACATCCAGGGGGGAAAGGTCGTAATTGTGTAATTCTGTAGGATTAATTTTTATTTCGTATGTTTTTTCTTCACCACCAAAGCTTACTACATCAGCAACTCCGGGAACAGCAAGCAATTCTCTTTCAACCACCCAGTCCTGGATAGCTGTTACTTCTTTAATTGGCAGCTTACTTTTAATAATATACCGGTAAATTTCTCCGGTGGCGCCTGATGGTGGCTCAATGCTGTATTCTGCTCCGGCAGGAAGATCTACATTGCCAAGTTTATTGGAAGCATACTGCTGTGCATAAAAGTCATTCACATGATCATCAAAGATCACTGTAACTACCGATAATCCAAACAGGGAAATAGACCTTACCGAAGTTTTATTCGGGATAGCATTCATCTCCTTGGAAATGGGCAGCGTAACAAACTTCTCTATCTCTTCTGCACTTCTTCCCGGCCATTGGGTAATAACTCTTACCCTAGTGTTGGTAACATCCGGAAATGCTTCAATTGGGGTGTGTATATAAGAATAGATTCCCCCTGCTAATAACAGGAAAGTTCCTAAAAGAACGATCAGCGAGTTCTTTAAAGAGAAGGAAACTATATTCTGTACAAATTTTCGCATTACTTCTTAGAATTATTTAATTGGTTTTTCAGGTTTTCATAGATCAGCAATCCATTGGAAGCAATTACATTTTCCCCTTGTTTTAAGTTTCCTTCTACATAAATATACCGGCTGTTTGATGCAATTTCCGTTACAGGTCTAATTTCCAGTTCGCAGTCTTTTTTATATACTACTACATAGCTCTGGTTATTATCGAAGATCATAGCTTTTGCAGGAATAGCTAAGGCAGATTTATTTTGCGGATTTACAGGCAGCACAACATCTGCAGACATTCCCGGTCTTAACTTCATACCGTTATTATCCATGATGATCTTAGCCTTCAATACTCTTTCGTTTTCATTAAAAACCTGGGAAATATTGTTGATCTTTCCTGAAAAGCTGTCATCCGGATATGCTAAAGTCTTTACCACTACGGGCTGATCTACGTATACATGTCTCATGTTGGTAGCATATACATTGGCCATTACCCAGACCTTATCCAGATTGGAAATGGTAAAAAGCTGATCTCCACCCGCCGTTACAGGCATCCCTTTGGAAATATTCTTGCTGATTACATAGCCATCTGCCGGGGCTTTAATCTGTAGTGTGCTCCCGCCCGCAGAATACAGCTGCATATTTTTTTGGGTTTTAGAAATATTAGACTGAAGGATCGTTACTTCAGCTCTTGCTTCCTGAAGGTCTTTCTGAGAGGCAATATCATCTTTGTACATCGCTTCTACAGAAGCCAGTTTTCTTTTAGCCACAGCAAGCTGAGCCTGCAACGTCTGGGTATCATCCTGCATTTCATTAACTGCCGTACTTTTTACTGAAGCCAAAACTTGTCCTTTTTTCACATAATCGCCCAAAGAAAAGTAAGTATCAGTAACCACTCCATCCACAAGACTTACAAAGGGAACCGTCTTATCTGAATTACTTTCCACTTCTCCGGTAAGGGTAATGGTTTCTTCAACAGGAAGTATTTCTGCCTTGGCCAGTTGAATGTCTTTCTTAAGTTCCTGGCTGATGCAATAGCTTTTTTCTGCATCATTAGCTGGCTTCTCTTCTTTACAGCCTGTAAGTACTACCAAGGCGGACAGATACATTACAGCAATATATTTAGTAGTATTCATGTTCATAAATAGATGTTCATATTTTTTTAAAGTGACGCTTAATAATTATTTACAAATCCTGCCCGACAACGTATTGCAGATTCTCATAATACTGATTAAGCTCTTTTTTGGTATCCAGAATAATCATTTTATTGCCAATGTAGGTATCAAGAAAATCCATGTATTCCAGCATGCTGATGTTTCTGAGTCTGAAGTTTTTTTCATGGCTTACCAATAATCCGTCTAATGTAGATTCATAGGCTTCATCCATTTCTTCTGAAACCTGTTGGGTACGGATATAATTTCTGAAAACGGAAACAATTTCATTCTCAGACTTCAGCTGATTTTTACGCGTTTCATTTTTACTTTTCTCTATTTCAAGCTTAGCTTCCTGAATATTTCCTTTATTCCTGTCGAAAATGGGAAGATCCACTGAAACTCCTAATCCGATGAAGTCTTTCATAATATTTCCGCCACGATCATAGCCGATGCTAACAGCAATATCAGGAGTCTTCAATGCGTTTTGAATTTCAAGATTTTTAGCAGCGTGTTTCTCTTTATTTTTAGCAATAAGGATATCAGGGCGGTTTTCTTTTGCCTTTTCCAGCCACTGTGTAAGTTCAATTTCTGAAAGCTGTTTTTCCGGCATGGTAAAAGAATCCGAAATCACAAGATAAGAATGGGATGGAATCATCAGTAAAGCTTTCAGTTCTGTCTGCTGATCTTCTATTTCCTGCTTTAATGACACAAGTTTTTTCTTGAATTCAATTTCCTGCGCTTTCAAGCGGATATACTCAGCTTTACTGATATTTCCAAGGTTTAATTGGTTGTTATAAGACTTTGTTAATTTCTCAATGGAGTCAATCTGACCCTGATAAATCTTTTGTTGCTCCTGATTGTACAGAATTTCAGTAATTGAATTTCTTAAAGTCTTTTTAAGTTCACGCAATACTTCCTGTAATTCATATTTTTCACCTTCTACTTCAATTTTCTGCAGTTCAATATTTTTCCTTCGCTTTCCTGCAGTCTGAATCACCTGCTCAATTTCCGCAGAGATCTGAGTATTCTTTCCCCAGTTTCCGATTAATGCCGGCTGCTCTTCAATACCATAAGTTCTCCAGAGGTTTACTTCACTGATGCTTAGCTTAGGATTAGGCCAGTATTTCGCCTGGAGGGCTCTTGCTTCTGCCTGGGAAATCTCCAGTTTTTGAGCAATAAGGTCAAGGTTATTGGCAAGGAAGATGGTTTCAGCCTCTTTTCTGCTGAGCTTCAAAGTATCTGAAACCTGCGCTGAAAAGAAACTGAAACAATGAATATAAAATAGTGTAAAAAAAATCTTCTTCAAGGTCTCTTATTTTAAGACCACAAAGCTATTCTCCAAATATTAGAGCCAATTTCGAATGAAATTAAAATTCAGTTAGGGCAACATTAGAGTTTGATTAGAACAGGTTGGGATTATTTTAAGGATCCCGAAGATCTTGAAGGTTAAGCAGATTCTCAACACAGCTATCACTATTGTACACCCCCGGAAAGTATCCACAATATCTGTGAAAATCCGTAAATCTGTGGGAAATAACATTAATAGAAATAGATTTTAATCCGTCTACCTATAAATAGAATCCCATTGGCTTTAGCCCAACCTGGAAATAAACATTATATTTTTAAAAATCAGAAGGAAAAATAAGCACAACATTCGTCCCAACATCCACTTGAGAATCAATTTTCATAATAACATGATGATGATCAAAAATACTTTTAGATAAAGATAACCCGATACCACTTCCTTTGATCTGTTCTACATTTTTTCCCCTGTAAAACGTATCGGTAATTTTAGCAAGATCTTCAGCAGGAATTCCTTTTCCCTGATCTTTTACTTCAATATTCAATTGATTATTGTTTTCAGATAAGATGATCTCTACAGGATAACCGTAAGAATACTTGATTGCATTTTCTACAATATTATATAATGCCAGATATAGAAGAGTTTCATTACCTGGGAACTCTAACAAGGATGGTTTTGTAACCTGCAGCTGAATTTTAATTCCTGATTTATTTTCTTTGGCTTTAGGATCCAGCTTTTCATAAATCTTCCAGACAAGTTCATCCACTCTTACCTGTTTATGGGAAGAGTCCAGCTTGGTCATTCCTGACATCAGAAGAAGATTGTTGAGTATATTCTCGATCTCATAAACATTATCCAGAGATTCTCTGGCCACTTTTTTATATTCCTCGGGAGTTCTGTCCTTCTGGGCAAATACTTCCAGGTTTCCTGAAATGGCGGCTAACGGAGTCTTAAATTCGTGAGAAACATAATTGATAAAATTCTGTTGCAGTAATACACTTTCAGAGATTCTTCCCAATAGTTTATTGTAAGATTTAATAAGGTCCTCAATTTCATCATTGGTATTGGTTGAAGTAATGGCCGTAGAAATATTATTATAATCCACCTTATTAATTCTTTCCACCACATTAGAGATAGGTTTATACACCACCTTTGAAAGATACCGGCTCAAGAAATAAATGGCCAATAACCCGATAATTAGCACAGAAAGCATAATAATAGCGAGCCTCCAGATCTGTGATTGAAAAGAATCATTCGGAGATTTTACAAAAACAACAAAATCTCCCTGATTATCCGGATAAAAGATTCCGTAGTAAAACTGATTATCAGACATAAACTGAGTTCCCTTGTTATTTCTGGCCGCCTGCAAATGAGAAAGTCTGATATTCTTATCATCCAGATTCTGGCCAAATGTCACTTCATTATTCTGATTATAAACGGCTACCTGATTATTCTGAATAAGGCGTTTATATTCCTGTTTAATCTGGGCATGTCTGTCTTTGGGCAATTCATCTTTTTCAAGATAATAAATGGCAGAAATCAGAGCTGTATTTCTAAGCTTTTCAAAATAAAAAATCTTTGTACTATCATAATAGGCAAAAAATATCACCGCAGATGTGATGATAGAAACAATACCGAATGAAAGGCTTGAAATAAGTGTAAATCTGCTCCTAAGCGTCATTTTAATCTTTAATTAAGTATCCTGTTCCCTTCACAGTATGAATAATTTTCTGCCCGGATTCATCAATTTTATTGCGGACATAGGAAATATACACATCCACCACATTCGTTGAACTGTCAAAATCAATTCCCCATACGTTATGCAGAATCTGGGTTCTGCTCAATACTTTATTTTTATTTTCCATCAGAAAAGTAAAAAGTTTGTATTCTGTAGGTGAAAACTCAATCTCTTTATCATTTTGGGTGACTTTATGAAGATCTGTATCAATTATAATGTTTCCACATGACAGATGATTATCTTCTTTTTTATAGCTCAATTTATTTCTCCTTGTCAGTGCTTTGATCCTTGAGATCAGTTCTTCAAAATGAAAAGGTTTGGATAAATAATCATCTGCGCCAAGATCCAGCATTTTAATTTTATCATCCGGACTGTTCAAAGCACTTAAAACCAGGATCGGAGTATAATTTCCTTTAAACCTTATGATTTGTGTGAGCTGCATCCCATCCAGTCCGGGAAGCATAATATCCATCAGTATAATATCAAAATCATAGGTATGAAGGATTTCTCTGGCTTTTTCACCAGAGTCTGCGAGCGTTATCATATAGCCGGCTTCAGAAAGTCCTTTCAACAGGAAGCTGCTAATTCTCTGATCGTCCTCTACCAATAAGATATTCATAATATTTCTGAAATTTCCCATAAATATAGGGATTCTGTCTGAAGAAAGGAGAAGGAAGCTTAAGTACTTTTAATAATATTGGTTGTTCATTACCCAGCAATCAAATACTTTAAAAAAAAGGAAAAACAGCTATAGTTTAACTTTTATCACCTCAAAACCAAATCAAACCAGAACTTTTTGCTAAGGCTATTTATGGGTTGAAATTCTAACTGCGAATTCAATATCCGGGATCAACTTCCAGCCTTTTTTCCTAATTTTGAAGAATGGAGATGACCTATTTAATTATTGGATGTATTGTTGGCGCAGCCCTGGGAGCCATTATTTCATATTTTGCCTTGAAATCGTCTACGGTTTCAAGAAGTATTTATGATGAGTTAAATTTCCTGCACATTAAAAACAAATCAGATCTTGAAAATTCAACTGCAAAAATTCAGGAACTGAACCAGCATCTCAATAAAGAAAAAGAACTCAATATACAACAGCAGGATCTTCTTAACGATCTGAAAAATGAATTTGCCAAACTCTCAGCTCAGCATTCTTCACTGAACATCCAGTTTCAGGAACAAAAACAATCAGCATTAAAGCAGGATTTCCAGATAGAAGCTCTGCTTACCGAAAAACAGGATCTTTTTGCTAAAAACGCTGAACTTTCTGCTCAGAATGAAAATCTGCAAAAATTATTAAATACCCAAAAAGAAGAAATCACCAAAATACAGGAAGAATCCAAACTCCAGTTTGAAAATCTTGCCAATAAAATCTTAGAAGAGAAAACCGAAAAGTTCACTACTTTAAATCAGAATAATCTGAAAAACATCCTTGAACCTTTCCAGGAGAAAATTACAGATTTGAAAAACAGGGTGAATGAAGCTTATGAAAAAGAGAATAAAGAACGTTTCTCTCTTGCAGAAAAAGTTAAAGAACTTGCAGAACTGAACCAGCAGATCTCTGAAGATGCCAAAAAATTAACCAGAGCGCTGAAGGGTGAAAGTAAAACCCAGGGAAACTGGGGCGAAATGATCCTTGAAAGTATTCTTGAAAAATCAGGATTGGTAAAAGGCAGAGAATATTTTCTTGAACATGAACTTCGTGATGAAGATAACAAAGCCCTTTTCTCTGAATTTTCAGGAAAAAAAATGCGTCCTGATGCCGTAGTTAAGTACCCTGATGAAAGAAATGTCATCATTGACTCCAAAGTTTCCCTTACAGCTTTTACAGAACTGGTGGATGAAACAGATCAGGATGTGTATATCATGAAACTTAACCAGCATTTGAGTTCCATCAAAAACCATATTATGCAGCTTAGCCAGAAAGCTTATGATGATTATGGTAAATCTTTGGATTTTGTCATGATGTTCATCCCAAGCGAACCTGCTTATATTGCAGCTATGCAGGCAGATCAGAATCTATGGAACTATGCCTATGAAAGAAGAATTCTGCTATTAAATCCGAGTAATCTTATCACTTCCTTAAAACTGATTGCTGATCTGTGGAAACGTGAATATCAGAATAGAAATTCTCTGGAAATTGCAGAAAGAGGAGCCAAACTCTATGATAAATTTGTGGGTTTTGTAGATAACCTTGAAAAAATAGGACGCAATATAGACCTGGCCAAAAACGTTTATAATGATGCCTATAAGCAGCTTTACACGGGAAATGACAATCTTGTTATCCAAACGCAAAAACTGAAATCATTAGGAATTAAAAATAAAAAAGATCTTCCTCAGAGCCTTATTGACAACAGTAATTTAACAGAATAAAAATAATAACGCCATGAAAAAATCAAATCTCATCCTATTAATATCTCTTCTTCTTTATTTGGCTTCACTTCCTTTCACGGCAGTATATACAAAGGATCATGAAATGAGCGGACTGGCTTGTGCCTTATTAGGCTGGGCAGAAATGGAAGGCGGCGGAATAGCATGGCTGGCCAATCCTCTGCTCTTTATAGGAGCTTTTTTTTTGTTATTAAAGCAGGTAAAAATATCAGCAGTGATAAGCCTTATTGCATTTGGACTTACTTTCTGCTATCTGTCTGTTGGAGAAATTACAGTAAATGAAGCCGGTCATAAATTTCCTATTACAGGATACGGGCCGGGATACTTTCTTTGGATGGCAAGTTGTTTTGCTCTGCTGCTCGGAAGTATTTTTCTTATGATTACCTCTAAGAAAGCCAAGGATCAAAATCCTGCATAAATTACAGACTAATACATGATAAAATCTTTAGGTATGCTTTCTTTTACTTCTTATTCATATCCTAAATCCCAATCGGTTAAAGAGATCATGTTGTCCTCTATGGCAGCAGGAACTCTGGTATACCTTTTCCTGATTGTCTTCCAGCCTTTTGGTACGGAAAATTTTCATCATCCTTATAAATACCTTATTCTCTTTCCTTACACTCTTATTTTCGGATCTGCATTTTTTGCATCCAGTCTTTGCACTACCCGATTCAAAGATTGGAATATTGCATCAGAGCTCTTAAAGGTATTTCTAATTCTCTTTCTGGGATCTGTTCTTTCTTATTTTTATAATTCACTCTTCATAAGTCACGTAACACTCAGTTTTGAAAATTATGGTTATATGTTTCTGTATTCTCTGGCTGTTGGCATTCCTACTTCGTCCATTTATATTTTATCAAGATATATCTATTTAAAAAAATATTATGGGAATAAGGCTGAAAATATGACTCTGCAAACCATTGAAGTTCCCATTCTTACTATTTCAGTAAATAATACTGAATTAATGATTCCTGAAAGTGATTTCCTATGTATTCAGTCTATGGAAAATTACTGTGCCTTATATTATTTAGATAAGGATGTTGTAAAAAAAATGTGGCTCAGAATAAGTTTATCCAATATATTGAAACAGGTACAGACACAAACAATCAAAAGATGCCACCGCTCCTATATTGTTAACCTTGATAAAGTAAGAAACCTGAAAGGCAATGCTCAGGGTTACAAGTTGATTCTTTCGGAAATAGATTTTGATATTGCTGTATCGAGAAGCTTTATACCCGTTATCATTCCAACATTAGAACATCTTAAAAAATAACAGCTTGTCATTGGTCACTATTTCTTGATGCTCATCACATTAAATTGATCCTTTTCCGTGAAAGCCACATTTTTGCTCAAAATAATTAACATGAGTAAAAATATCCGTTTCTTTTCAATCTTTATCTTAGGATTTGTAATCTATTATTTCTTTGATCTGTTTTACTTTAAAAGCATCCAGCATTTTACTGAAGAGTTGTTTCATAGTAAAGCTATAGCCCACGCATTAGCCTATACGGTTACCTTGATTCCTATAATTACGACCCTGAAAGTATTATTTCCCAAAAAGAAAATATTGGATCTGCTTTCTTTACATCAATCTGCTGCTAAAGGCTATATGATCCCTTTTATCGGAACCTTACCCATGTTAATTGGGTACGCAGTGCATTTCAAAACCATCAAAACAATTAATTTTGATTCATTATTCATCAATACCGTCTCATCTGCATTTTTTGAAGAACTGATATTCAGAGCCTTTCTCATTGGAACTTTATATAGATTCACCAGACTCGGGTTCTTTTCATCCATTTTATTGGGGTCATTATTATTTGCACAGGTTCATTTATATCAGAGCCAGAATACAATAGAACTTTTTGAGATATTTACCATTACATTTTTAGGCTCTATATTTTTCACCTGGGTATATTTTGAACAGGATTTTAATATCTGGACAGCTGTATTTCTTCATTTTTTTATGAATCTATATTGGGAGATATTCAATGTCTCAGAAAATGTTTCCGGGAATCTCTATGGAAATCTTTATAAAGTTTTGTCAATAATTCTGATAATAAGTCTCATTGTATATGATAAAAAGAAGAAGAAAAGACCATTTGTGATCACTGGGAAAAGCCTTTTTATAAAAAGCAAAGAAGTACACTCATAAATTTTGCATAATTTTGCGGAATGTTGATAGAAAGTTTTCAAAACGAAAAAATAAAAAATGTCACTAAGCTTCTTACTGACAACAGGTTCCGTAAAAAGTCAAAGGTTTTTGTTGTGGAAGGACAACAGGAAAATGCAAGAGCTATACAATATGATTTTGAACCTGTAGAATTCTTTATCTGTGAAGATATTTTTAAAGAACAGCTTCCTGAAGGACGAATTCACTATGTAAGTGATAAAGTTTACGAAAAGATAGCTTACAGAGGTAGCTCAGAGGGTATTATCGGAGTATACAAAGCAAAGGAAGTTCCTCTTTCTTCTTACATTCCAAAAGCTAATGCTACAGTTATTATTGTAGAGGGGGTAGAAAAGCCAGGTAATTTGGGAGCTATTCTGAGAAGCTGTGAAGCATTTGGTATTGATGCTCTTATTGTTGCTGACGGAAAAACTGATTTCTATAATCCAAATGTGATCAGATCCAGTGTTGGCTGTCTTTTCGGTATGGAATTTTACCAGGCTGAAAATGAGGAAACCCTGGAATTCCTTCAGAAAAACAGTTTCAATATCTATACAACATTGATGGATGAAACAGCTGAAGATCTTTACAAAAAAGATTTCACACAGCGTTCAGCCGTATTATTCGGGACAGAACATTCCGGATTAAGTGATTTCTGGATTGGGAAGGGTAAGAATACATTGATTCCTATGGCCGGAAGCATAGATTCGTTAAATTTAAGTAATGCTGTAGCAATTACCTGTTACGAATCATTAAGACAAAAGAAAGGATAAAGTAATACTTAATTTTGATTTGATTATTTTCTTACAGGTCAGAGTTCTTCTTATTGATCTGTAATGAGATTGCTTTTCACTTCTGCTTGCTATGACATATCTAAGGAGAACGTTTCAGGATAAACATAAAAAAACCGTTTCACTGGGTGAAACGGTTCCTTTATTGTAAGCTAAGCTAAAATTATTTTTTAGCAGCGTCTTTTGCAGCATCTTTAGCAGCATCAGCAGCACCTTTAGCAGCATCAGCAGCACCTTTAGCAGCGTCAGCAGCACCTTTAGCAGCATCTTTAGCAACTTCAGCTCCAGCAGCAGTAGTAGCAGCAGCAGCATCTTTAGTAGCATCTACAGCAGTAGTAGCAGCAGAATCAACAACTTTAGCAGCAGAATCAGTTACAGTAGCAGCAGAATCAGCTACAGTAGCAGCAGCAGAATCAGTTGTACCTTCAGTAGCTGTAGCGTCAGTTTTTTTACAAGCAACTAGAGAGATTGCAGCGATAGCAGCTACGAATAATGACTTTTTCATAATAAATTAAATTTAATTTTGTTAATATTGTTTTATAAAATTTTCTTCTGTTCTGTTATTTGAACAAGACAAAGGTATAGCAGTTAGAAAATTTGTCTATGAAAAATAATTGTAATACCTTTGTAAAATAGTTTTACAAAAAAACATAACTGATAATCAACAATTTAATTATTTTAAAAAAAATTGACAGATTTAGATCTATTACACTTTGAACAGCTTAAAAAGGATGTCCAGGGTCAATATTTAAAAGAATACACCCCTTCACAGGATGATATATCTAAGTGGAAGGGTATAGATATCATATATTTTCAGGAAGACCTGCGCAAAAAAGCAAAAGGAAACATCAGTGAAAAGTCATTTTATACCTACTTCAAAACTTCACCAGTTACTAAATTACCCAGAATAGACATGCTCAATTTATTGAGCATTTATGCGGGGTACGACTCATGGTATGAATTCAAGAAGCAGCATCTTTTTGCCGGAGAATTATTACAGGAGAATGAAAATCTGGAAGAAGAAGAGATCAATGAACTTGAAAAAACGGTTTCTGCAGCACTGGAACTTCCAAAAACTGAGATTCAGCCTAAAAAAATTGAAATTCAGCCAATAGAAAATACTGATTTACAAAAAACAATCACTGAAAATCAAAAAGTTAATAAAAAACAAAATACATCCGGTGAAGTTGAAATCTCTGCAGTTCCAGTTAAGAAAAACTTCTTCAAAAAGAATGCATGGGCACTTATCACTTCTGTTCTAATTGCCATAACAGGTTTACTGGGATTTAAAGACGTACTTTTTTCAAAAACTTATACTTATTGCTTTATTGATAAAGACAGAGGTGTTTCTGTGATTAACACCTTAGACATCATGGTTATGAAGGAAAACGAATCTCCTTTGATGTACAAGATAAAACCTGGAGAATGTTTTTCTTATTCAACGAAGGATAAAAACCTGAAAATGAAAATAAGTGCAGCATTCTATGAACCTCTGGAAGTAAACAGAAATCTTGAAAATGCCCCTGAAGAAGAAAAAATAGAGCTTAAGCCGGACGATTATAAAATGGCAGCTTATTATTTCTCAAGAAAAGATATTACAGGAAATTCAGAAGAGCAGGTAGCTCTTATTAAGCAGAAAAGAAACCAGCTTGAAAATCTCATCAGCAATAATGCTGTTATCTACCAGGTATATGACAATAACACCTATGGCATTGAAAGACTAGACAAACAAAAGTATATCACCCTCGTTACTACTCCTACTACATCTCTGAAAAATCTGAATGTAATAGAAATGAAAAAAGACAACGGTAAGATCGTATCCATTAAATTCAAAATTGCGACTACAGATGAAAAGAATAAATAATTTTTTAATCCTCACCATACTTCTGACTTTATTTGCTTCCTGTAATAAAAAAACAGAAGCCAGCGACCTTGATAAACTGAGAAACAGCAACAACACGAAAAGTTACCCGGCTGTACAAATGGACAGTATGCAGGCTATCAACTCCATTACCAAACAAAAAGTTCAGGAACTTCTTGATCTTTCTACACTTTATATTAGTGGTAACAGGAATACTGAAGTAGACAGTTTTATTTATTCACAGATGGAAAGTTATTTCCACAAACCGGATTCCCTGACCTTCAAAAGAATGTTTAAGGAACTTGACAGCCTCAAAGTAAAAACCGCTAAGGTAAATGAGCTGAACGTTTATAAAGAATTTTATAAGAAAGACACTTTAGACTTTGCTAAATTCAATGTAGAGTATTTTGATGATAAGAATAAGTCCTTGGGAAGCTTTGAAAAGAATGCCCAATATATTTTATTATCAACCTCCAAGATGAAAAAGGAGTTTAAATTTTACTTTTTAGATTTCTATTCCCAACCGCTAAAGAAAGACAGTACTTCGGTAGGCGTAACTAAATAGTCAAGGGAAATATCATTTTCCCAGACATCATCTATAATCTCATCGGGGGCAAAGTAATTGACCCCGATTTTTTTTGTCTCTGATGATATATTCCGGAAAAAGCCGTCATAAAACCCTTTTCCATATCCTACTCTATTCCCTTTCCCGTCACAATACAAAAGAGGGGTAATTACATAACTGAAATGGTCTTCTACTGAATCATTATTAGAAACCGGCTCAGAGATTCCCCAGTTATTAACTTTGAAAACAGTGTCCTCAAAGATCTCAATATTGATTAATTTATCTTCAGCAATCTTAGGCACAAAAACACGGATATTATGACTTAAAAAATAATGGATGAAGATTTGGGTATCAATTTCTTTTTTGACAGGAATCGGAATGAAAATATGCACTTTTTCCAATTCTTTTGGCTGAAAATAACTGATAAAATTTTCAAAAATCTTTTCGGATAACAGGAAAGCCTCATCAGAAGACAAGGCTTTTCTTTTCAGTGTATATTTTTTTCTAAGTTCAGCTTTCAGCATAATTATTAAGTTAATCTGACAGAAATAATTTTTACAGGGCAGGCTTTTGCTGCACGGTCCAGAGGCTCAAACGCTTCCGTATCAGTTGTTTTTAAGGTATAAAACCCTTTTTTATCCGTAGTCTTCAGCAATACTGACTTGCCGTCTTTTTTAGACATCCTGAAATATTCCGGAGCAAATTCAGCGCAGTAATTGCAGCCAATGCATTTCTCCCTTTGAAGTGTAACAATTACCATTAAGATTTAACAATTTTGTATAATTTATCACTGGGCCTTACCCTGAATTCTGTAGGAAAGGTAATTATATCAGATTTTGTCGCTTTATCAGCTCCAGCCTTCTCATCCACCATCATTGTTTCAATCACCATTTCCTGTGAACCTGTAGTAGGTCCCTGTATAAGGATACTGTCTCCTACAGAAATATCATAAGCTTCAACTAAGAATTCTGCAATATTGGATTTTGGATAGAAGTGTCGTCCTTTACCGATATATACTTTCTTTTGGGTTGCACTGGATCCTGAGTTCGAAGACCATTCTCCAAGCTCCTGGCCAAGATAATATCCGCTCCAGAACCCTCTGTTGTATACAGTTTCCAGCTGTTTCATCCATTCAGCAACCTTTTCCTGTGAAAATGTTCCTTCAGCAATTGAGTCGATAGCTTCCCTATAACATTTCGTAACCGTAGCTACATATTCAGGAGCCCTTCCACGGCCTTCAATCTTCAGTACTTTCACTCCTGCATCAACAATCTGATCCAGAAAACCAATTGTACAAAGATCTTTAGGAGACATCATATACTCATTATCAAGCTCTATTTCAAAGCCTGATTCCTGATCAATCA
Source organism: Chryseobacterium bernardetii (assembly GCF_003815975.1). NCBI lineage: Bacteria > Pseudomonadati > Bacteroidota > Flavobacteriia > Flavobacteriales > Weeksellaceae > Chryseobacterium > Chryseobacterium bernardetii. The sequence goes on along the minus strand of NZ_CP033932.1, from coordinate 1,649,856 downwards.
CCGTATATTTTTTCCGGCAATTTTGCTTACAAGCCCCTCTGTTTGCTGAAGAATTGTGGGAATGCAGACTTAAATAGCACTTCCCTGAAACAGCCATGCATAAAGCACCATGCCCGAAAATTTCTACTTCAACAAGGTTCCCGGAAGGGCCCTTTATCTGCTCTTTTTCAATTTGTGCACAGATTTTTCTGATCTGAGTGATGCTTAATTCCCTGCTCATCACCATAGTATCCGCAAAAAGAGCATAAAATTTTACTGTTTCAATATTGGTTATGTTGATCTGGGTTGAAATATGTACCTCCATGCCAATTTGCCTTGCATAAGAGATAACAGCCTGATCCATGGCAATTACTGCTGTAAGACCGGCCTCTTTGGCCTTATCCAATAATGTTTTGATGATAGACAGATCATGATCGTATATAATGGTGTTAAGAGTAAGATAAGTCCTTACTCCTTTTTCATTACATCTTCTGGAAATTTCCGGCAGATCATCAATGGTAAAGTTCATTGTTGCTCTTGCACGCATGTTGAGCTGCTCAACTCCAAAATAAACGGAGTCTGCTCCGTTATCTATAGCTGCCTGAAGCGAAGTGAAATCGCCTGCAGGAGACATTAGTTCTATTTTTCCGCTTGTTGTCATTTCCTAAACAGGAATTATAAGGTATTAAATGAAATAATTTTTACTGAAAAGCTTTAAATTAAGCGTTTTCCAAAATTCTGTACAACTTATCAGATAAACGAACTCTAAACGGAACTTCAAAAGTAATCTGATCTCCCTGTTTTGCTGTCTCGCAAGGTCCTCCGTTAGCATAAATCTGAGTAATTGTAAATTCCTGCTCACCAGTAGTAGGGCCGGAAATCAGCACTTTATCTCCTACTGATACCTCATTATTTTCAACTAAAAACTGTCCTATTTTTGATTTTGAGAAATAGTGTTCTGCTTTTCCGATCAAAACCTTTTTAACAGCTATTTTCTGGCGGATATTTTTGGTTTCAGCTTTTGCCAGAGGAGCTTTAGGCATATCACCGGAGTTTTTAAACTTTAATGCATCTGATTTTCCTTTTCTGAAAACCTTATTTCCAACCTGCAATCCTTTTCTTAGCTTCACCTGTTCTTCCCAAGGTAAATGTATGGTATCAAGACATTCTGCAGAACAGCAGTTTTCCATTGCCGCTTTACAGTCATCACACTGAATAAATAACAGGTGGCAGGCATCGTTAGCGCAATTGGTATGATTATCACATGGTTTCCCACACTGGTGGCACTGTGCAATAATATCATCAGTAATTCTTTCTCCTAAACGGTGATCGAATACAAAGTTTTTACCAATAAATTTACTTTTTATTCCTTCCTCCTTGATCTGACGGGTATATTCAATAATTCCGCCTTCCAGTTGGAATACATTTTTAAACCCTTGATGTTTGAAGTATGCACTGGCTTTTTCACAACGGATACCTCCGGTACAATACATCAATAGGTTTTTATCTTCTTTAAAGTCCTGTAACTGCTCGTTGATGATCGGTAAACTTTCTCTGAAGTTTTCTACATCGGGAGTAATGGCGCCTTCAAAGTGCCCCACTTCACTTTCGTAGTGATTTCTAAAGTCAACTACAATTGTGTTAGGATCTTCAAGCATATTATTAAACTCCTGAGCTTTTAAGTGAATTCCTTTATTCGTTACATCAAAAGTATCATCATTAAGCCCGTCTGCAACAATTTTGTGCCTTACTTTAATGGTAAGCTTTAAAAAGGAATGATTGTCCTGTTCAACGGCTACATTCAAACGGATTCCTTTCATAAAGTCATATACTTCTAACGTATCGCGGAAAGCCTCAAACTGATCTGCAGGAACACTCATCTGAGCATTAATTCCCTCGTGGGCAACATAAATACGGCCAAGAGCATCAAGGGCATTCCAGGCTATGAATAAGTCGTCACGAAATTTTTTGGGATCTTCAATTTTAGCGTACGCATAGAAAGATAAAGTAAGACGTTCCTTACCAGCTTCATCAATAAGTTTAGCTCTTTCTTCTGCGCTTAAGGTGTTATACAGTTGCATGCTATAAACGTTTTAAGTGAGAAAAATATTTTTGCAAAGATAAATATTTTCTAATTAATGGTTTTTCATCAACTCAATAATAATTGACAGCTCAGAACTGACAACATATTCATGAGTAATGAAAAAAACTTTTTATATTGTATACTTATTATAAAAACATTTTGTCACATTTCAGTTAATTTTTTTTTAAGTTTTGTTAACTCAGGGCTTAACAATTATGACATAATGTATAAAATGATATAATAGCAGTTAAATTTTAGTTAAAATTGAAACATAGCATACTAATTGCTTACTTATTTAACATTAAATTTGTTTACTCAAAAACATAAATAAGAAATTAATTAATAAACAAGAAAGATATACAATGAAGAGTACTTTAAAAAAACTATTACCATTTGCAGTAGTTGGAGTCATTTCCGGAGCTACTACCGTTGGAGCTATACAATATTTCGGACACGGCTCCAATAATGGAGATCAATCATTTTTTACAACATCTGCCCCTAACACAACATTCGCAGGAATGAATACGGGTGCAGTGGGTGATGACTTTGTAAAGGCAGCTAAGACAACCGTTCCGGCTGTAGTAACCATTAAGAACTATCAAAGCAGAACGGCCAGCAGAGCTACTGAGCAGGATCTGTTTGATTATTTCTTCGGAGATCCGTTCGGAGGAAGGGGACAACAAAGACAAAAACAACAGCAGGCGCCGGATAATATGCCTTCAGGAATGGGTTCCGGTGTAATTATTTCTCCTGATGGTTATATCATCTCGAACAACCACGTAGTAGCAGGTGCCAACAAACTTGAAGTGGTACTAAGCAACAAAAAATCATATATCGCAACTTTAGTGGGTACGGACCCTAATACAGATATCTCTTTATTAAAAATAGAAGAGAAAGGGCTTCCTTACTTAAACTTTGCAAACTCTGACAATATTGATGTTGGGCAATGGGTATTGGCAGTAGGAAACCCACTGGGATTAAATTCTACTGTAACGGCAGGTATTGTTTCTGCAAAAGGAAGAGGAATCGGTATTTTAGGAAGCCAGGGAAAAGCAAGCAATCCAATTGAAAGTTTTATTCAGACAGATGCCGCAATCAACCCGGGTAACTCAGGGGGTGCCCTGGTAAATACTAACGGAGAACTTATCGGGATTAACTCTGCGATTCAGTCTACAACAGGATATTATCAGGGATACGGATTTGCCGTACCATCTAACCTTGCAAGAAAAATTGTTGAGGACATCAAGAAGTTTGGTATTGTACAGAGAGGATTCTTAGGAGTTTCATCACTAGACCTTTCCAATGACCAGCAGGTTCAGGCTTATAACAAGCAATTCAAAACCAATATTAAGGCTGGCAGCGGAGTGTATGTAACAGGATTCGGTGATAACAGCGGTGCAGAAGATGCAGGACTGAAAAAAGGAGATATCATTACAAAAGTTGATAATTACGATATCACTGATTTTGCTGACCTTTCTATGTCAATAGGAAGCAAGCGCCCTGGTGACAAGGTAGTGGTAACCTATTCAAGAAACGGTAAAGAAGCTACCGCAAATGTAACTTTAAGAGACCAGAAGGGAGGAACTTCTACCAGAACAAAAGCTGACCTTAGCGTAACTGAAAAGATCGGAGCTGAATTTGACCCTCTTAACGAAAGGTTCAAAACAGAATATGGACTGAATAGCGGTGTAGTTACTAAAAATGTATCTGAAGGAGGCGAAATGGCTAAAATCGGAATTGTAGACAACTATATCATCATTGAAGTAAATGGCAAACCGGTAAACTCACAAAAAGACATAGAAAACATCCTGAATAAATATCAGGGAAATGTACAGGTGAAATTTGTGGATGACTACGGAAGAATGTACACAAAAGGATTTAAAATGCCTTAATCAACAACTAAACAATAGTTATTTTCATATCAACAAAAAATCGCTGCAAAGATTTGCAGCGATTTTTTTATTGTTTACTTGGGTTTATTCATTTTCTCGGTAATCCTTTTCTTTTTATTCCGCTCATAAATAACTTCTACAATCTTACCTCCAATCCAGGAAAACGGGAAAAAGGTAAGGAAGATAGAAATCTTATAAAATGTAGGATGGTAAGGAAATATAATAACATCCAGCATTGCGATGAAAAGCATGATAAAACCTATCAGGATAGCATAGGCAACTTTAGCATATTTAACGATGATTGCTGTTGCTACTCCACCAATGGTAGTTCCTAGTCCGGAAATAAAAAGAAGAAAGCCAAAAAAGGCCTTATCATCTTTCATGCTGAAAAGAAATCTCTGCCAATGCTCAAACGGAGCAAAAGCTTCGAAAGTAACCCATTGCGGGAAAGCCCTTATACCAAGAGTAATTATAAGACCTGTAATACCAAGCCCTATCAATACCGCAAATGTATTTCTTATAAAGTTCATTAATCCTGATGTGCGATCATAGAAATTTCAATATCCACATTTTTAGGCAGACAAGAAACCTGTACTGTTTCACGTGCCGGATAGCTTCCAGCATCTAAATATGAAGCATAAATATCGTTCATTACGGCAAAATCATCCATGCTTTTAAGGAAGATTGTTGCTTTTACAACATTTTTAAAAGTCATTCCAGCTTCTGTAAGGATCGCTTCAAGGTTTTTCATTACCTGATGCGTTTCCTTTTCAATTCCTTCTACCAGTTTACCAGTTGCAGGATCTACAGGGATCTGTCCTGAGATATACAGAACTCCGTTAGTCATATTAGCTTGTGAATAAGGACCAATAGCTGCAGGTGCATTAACTGTGTTGATAATTTGTTTCATATACGGATATTTATTTTTTTGTAAAATCATCTTTCATTGCCAACCATTAAGTTAAGCAATTTCAGGATAATCTTGATAGATTTATTTTGGTTGCAAATATAAAATTTATATTGTCAAATGCCAATCTGATATTAGAAAGGTGCATTTGGCTGTGTAAAGCTTCTGTCTTTATACTTCAACGCATCACTTAAGATATTGGCTTTGATCCCGATAAAGAAATCATATACTTTATATTGTCCGAAGGGCACCCAGTTAAAATTAATGGTGAAACTTCGCTGATCTCTTGAAAAACCGATTCTTGTATAGGCCAGTTCCTTAGTCACCAAGTCATAATGGGTACTTCCGGTAACATTCCAGTAAGGAGTAAGCTTAATACTTCCGTCAAGACCTATGGATGCAATTTTACTTCCGAATCTGTTGGTTCCTTTAGAATAAGCATAATTAGCATTAATATTCAGGGTCCAGGCCTGATCAAAACGCGCATAATGATCATCATCAAAATAGTAATTTTCATTTCGGATTTCTCCTTTTGAACTATATTTCTTTGCGTAATCCGTTTTTTCACCAAAGATCTCGCTGCTTAAAGGATAAGATACCTGAATATTGAATCCCTGTACACTGAAGCCTCCAAATTTTTCTGTTCTGATCCCCTGATCCTGCCCTGGAATAAATTCGATTTTATAAGGATCAAGAGAAAGGCTGGTATTAACTGTAAGCTTATTGTTAAAGAAAGAAGACTGCCCGTTGATACTGAAGATAGACCAAGGGTGGTCTTTAGCTGCAAAGTTATAGCTTCCTGTAAGGTTTAAAGATTCAAAAATCTTTATTTTTTTCACTCCGGTAGAATCACTTTTAGATTTCACCTTCATTTCAATATTATTCCCTATACTGAAACCTAATGCTCCCACCAAACTGTTTGACGGGCTTCCTATAATTCCTTTTTCAAAGATAGAATAAGGAGTAAGAGCACCGGCTGCATTATAATAGTTTTTGTAATACCCGAAACCAGGGCTTGAGAAATCAGGAGAATAGGTAAATCCGATACTTGGAGTCATCATATGTCTCACAGCTTCTATAACAGATCCTTTTTTAAATTTCATCATTCCATACAAAGTAGTCTGAAGACTGGCAGTGGTAGAGAATGAAGAATATCCTGCAAACTTTTTATTGATCTCATCCACGGTCACATTATTTACAGGATCATAATACCTGTTTAAAGTTTTTGTCGTTAAAGCATTATCAATATTAGCACTTAAACTGAAAGTAAAATATTTAGCCAGAGTGGTATTGGTGGCTAAAGCGATATTGTTCTTAAGGCCTGTCTGCATTTTGTCCCACATTTCTTTTTTGAACAATTCATTTTCCTGCGTGTTCACAAAGTTGGTCAGGTTAAAACCAGTATTTACTGTAATATTTTCAAGAAGTCCCTGTCTTACTCCTGATTTCGACTTAAACAGGTAAAACTGATTGACCGCTACATTCATCTGTGGAAGACGAAGATCTGCCAAGCCTGTTGCAAAGTTCTGCGAGTAAGATGCCGTTCCCGTAATAGTCATAGGAAGTTTCAGAAATCTTTTGGTAAGCGTTACCGTTGAGTTCTGCTGGGTGTTCAATATATTCTGATTGAAAATATAATTATTGTTAAGTGTATTATTATAAAACTTAGTACTTACAATATCAACCGAAGCACTGAATGTAAGAAAAGGATTGGCTTTAGAATCCTGAGAATGCGTCCAGCTGATTCTATATGTACTGTTTTTATTATAATCATCCAATCCTTTGATCCCTCTTACCATAGTTCCGATGTCTGCATTGAAGCTTCCCGAATAACGGTACTTTTTCTGGTAATTCATCTGTGGACGCAGGTTCCAGCTTCCTTTGGTATAGATATCTGCGAGTACCTTAAGATCAAAGTGTTCCCCAATCGGCTGATAATATCCGATTCCGTTCAGGAAGAATCCAACATCTTCTCTTTCCCCGAAACTTGGGATCAAAATACCGGCAGCTCTTTTATCTGAGAACGGCAGTATTGCAAAAGGCATAACAAGAGGTGTAGGCACCTGTTCTATATACATTTGGATAGGTCCCGTAACAATTTGAGATTTACTTTTTGTTTTTATCAGTTTGATATTGGAAGCTCTCATAAAATAATCTGCTGCCGTATCTTTTTTCTTCACAAAATACTCATCGGTGGTATAATCTGCTTTTCTCATAGCGAACACCGAATCGTTATATTTTTTTGTTTTCTGGGCTATAATTACCCCCTCACTCTCCTCTGTTCTTGCATTGAAAGCAATAGCCTGTTTGGTTTTTGTATTATAGCTGAATTCGTTGGTTTCATATTTTTTCCCAGCCTGAGTAGTTACTACAGGCTCTATGATTTTTCCTAAAGAATCCAGTTTTCCTCTGGCGTAGATCAGATTTTTATTATCATCAATAGAAATATAATCTGCATCAATCTGCATATCCTGATACTTCACCTGGGCATTCTTGTTAAGGAATGTCATTTTTTTAGGAATATCCCTGCGCTGATCATCTGCCTTTGTTTGAAGTACATCATCTAAAGCTTCTTTTTTTGCAACAATGGTATCCTTTTTGGAAATAGTATCTTTAACCGTATTTTTAGGCAATTTTTCAGGGGTTTTCTGTGCTAAAAAATTGTTAAAAATTAGGATAATTAAAATTTGTAATATATTTTTGAGGACGGTTTTGGCCAATTTTATTCTATATAATTAAGGCCCAAAATTAATATAATTTTTATAACTGTAAGATGCACAAACAAAATTTTAAAATAATTTTATCATTTCTCCTTCTCCTAACCAGCAACTTTATTTTCTCCCAAAAGAAGTTCACACTAGTTCTTGATGCGGGACACGGAGGAAGTGATCATGGAGCCAACAGGACTTATTCAGACATTGGAAGAATTGCAGAAAAAGATATTACTCTTGCTATTACTTTAAAGGTTGGAGCCATGCTTGAAAAAAACAGAGACTTCAAAGTAATTTATACCAGAAAGATTGATGAATACCCTTCCTTGTCTGACAGAACGAACCTGGCTAACAGAAGTAAGGCAGATCTGTTTATATCCATCCACTGTAATTCTTCTGCAAGACCTACCGCTTATGGTACGGAAACTTATGTACAGGGGCCTAACCAGAACAATGAGAACCTGGAGGTTGCCAAAAGGGAAAATGATGTGATTTATCTGGATGAAAAAGATAAACAGATCTTTGGATCTTATAACCCTGATTCTCCTGAATCTTTAATTGCATTAAAGTTACAACAGAGTAAATACCTTGAATCCAGTCTTCTTTTAGGCGGATTGGTAGAAGACAACTTTGTAAATAAAGACAAAAGATCTTCAAGGGGTGTTTTCCAGAAAAACCTTCACGTTCTTCGTATGAATGCCATGCCTTCTGTACTGATAGAAACAGGCTTCATTAATCACCCCGAAGAAAGCCATTATATAGCCTCTGAAAAAGGTCAGACTGAAATTGCAGAAAGTATCTATAATGCCATCATTGATTACAAAAAAGCAATTGACAGAAAAGCAGGCGGGTCTTTCACCACTAAAAAACAGGAACCTGAAAAACCAGCAGAAACTCCGCTAAAGAATGATTTCAGAATACTACTGATGAGTTCTCCTACCAAATATAATGAGAATGATCCAGCACTGAAAGGCCTTAATTACATCCTTACCCTTAAAGAGAACGGACAGTACAAATACTATTACGCAGTAACCAATATGGCTTCTGTGAGAGATATAAATCTTAAAACCGCTAAGGATGCAGGATTCAGGAATGCATTTGCAGTAGGATTCATGCCTAACCAGAGAATTAGTATGGGCTATTATACACTTGAAGTATATACCGGAGAAAAACTGAACGGAAATTCATACATCCTTCAAAACCTTAAGGATGTGGAAAGAGAGAAGGAAAATGGCGTTTTCTATTATACTTACGGAAAGGCCTACACCCTGGAAGATGCTGTAAAACTTCAGAAAGAGGTTGAAGCCAAAGGCATTAAGAATACCGTGATTCAAAAAGTTTATAAATAACCAAAAAATAATTTTGAAGTTTAAAAAGGTTTTTCTACTTTTGCAACCTCAAAATTTGGCCTATTCGTCTAGTGGTCAGGACTCAAGATTTTCATTCTTGCAACAGGGGTTCGATTCCCCTATAGGCTACAAAAAAGAGAAACGATACGTATCGTTTCTCTTTTTTATTTTAATATACAGCCCAATTCATCTGAAACAGATTAAACCTGTAATTACATCTTTTCCCACTACAATAAGTCGTCAGGAAAATCAGCCTCAGGAACTATCATTCATTAACAACACTTTAATAAACTTTCTTCTTCATTCCATACTATAATCATCAGATAGTACTTCATGTCATTTATTATATGATATTTCTAATAAAGCTCTAAAACCGACATCAAAATATTCCAATCTCAGTTTACTGGGAATGAAACACTTATTCTCATTACAATAAAAAAATCACAACTTTTTGTCTAAAAAGCGTATCTATTGATGTTATATCTCACAAAAGCCTTATATTTGCAAAAATTTTTTAATAATTTTAACCATAATTGCTAAGACAAATATGGTTACACTGATGAAAAATGTTATTGATAACCCCCAGTTTGTAGACAACTACAAATTATCAAATTTTATATCATGCCGGATTTAAAAATACAAGAAGCGAAATTGCTTTTTAAGAAAATCCACTCTAACCCAAAAAGTTATGATTTACAAATCAATGAAGGCGGGATTACAGGCAAGGATGATAAAATAAGTTTCAGACTTTACAGGACAGGAGAAAGGGTTGCTTTTGAAGTAACAATAGACGGACTTACTTTCACCAATACGACTGGAGAATGGAACAATGCACTGATCATGTTAGGAAATACGATCAAAAAAATAGAGAAAGAACAGGAAAATTTAAAAATAGAACAGGCAATAGATAAGCTTAGAAAGTACCTTACAGAAGAAAATTAATTTTTTTCAAAATAAATTTGGTAGTTTAAAAAAAAGTTTATAGTTTTGCACTCACATTTGAACGATATGGCAAATCATAAATCAGCATTAAAAAGAATCAGACAGAACGAAACTAGAAGACTTCGTAATAGATATTACCACAAGACTGCTAGAACAGCATTGAAAGCCTTAAGAAATGAGGAAAATAAAGCTGCTGCAACAGAGCAACTGCCAAAAGTTATCGCTTTATTGGATAAATTAGCTAAGAAAAATATTATCCACAAAAACAAAGCGGCTAACTTAAAAAGCAAATTAACAAAACACGTTAATAAATTAGCGTAAAAGTATAGCGGCCCGTTCGTCTATCGGTTAGGACCTCAGATTTTCATTCTGGTAAGAGGGGTTCGATTCCCCTACGGGCTACTTAATTTTTAAAAACCACTGAAATCTTACAGTGGTTTTTAAAAACAAAGTAGGAAGCTAATACTTAAAATAATCTAACCGGCCCGTTCGTCTATCGGTTAGGACCTCAGATTTTCATTCTGGTAAGAGGGGTTCGATTCCCCTACGGGCTACATTAAGAGTTGATACTTACAAAAACAAAACTAACACATTACTTGGTAATGGAAGATAGAGGGCCCGTTCGTCTATCGGTTAGGACCTCAGATTTTCATTCTGGTAAGAGGGGTTCGATTCCCCTACGGGCTACCAAAAGGACTTTTTCGAAAGTCCTTTTTTTGTTTCTATACTTATATCTTTAATTCCACTTATCAGATAGTTTTAAAAGTCAGAAAATATTAAATTTTACGTAAAGATTTTACAAACAATTATGGGATCAAGCGCAAAAGTTGGGGACTAGGCAAAAAGTTTAGCTAATCTGAAGATAAAAAAGGTTCTGTCTTTTACTCCTCTGAGCTGCATTCTGAAGTTTTTTATTTTCGCATTGAAAGATTCAGCAGCAGCATTGGTGCTTCTTTGATCAAAGTAGTTGAGAATATTTCTATAATGATTCATTATTGTTTTTCTTAAGGTAGAAAAAGATTTAAACTCTGCTTCTTCCACATTTCTAAACCAATGGGCCAGTTTAGTCATGGCTACAGATTTCGAAATATTCTGGTTATAAATTTTTCTAAGTCCATCAGTCAATTCATATGCCTGTTCCAGATCAGGATACTGGGTAAAAAGGATCGAAGCTCTTTGTTTCTGGGACAGAGTCCATTTCTCACGGCTTTTATATAGTAAATACCTGCTTCTTACCAAGAGCTGTTTCCGGGTATCTCCATTTGCAAAAACTTCTGTTTCAGCTGAGTGACTGTTAAAAGGATTGTTTTCCATTTCAATGGCTTCCCAGCGATGCCTGATCCTGATCTCCTGAAGGGCCTCTATGGACAGCTTCTGAACATGAAAACGATCAATAACCTGTACTGCATCAGGAAAGCAGCGTTGGGCAATACGCTTCATGGAACCCGCCATATCCAATGTAATTTCGTTTACCTTCATCCGAAGTTTTCTGCTGATCTTCAAAAGATGTGTGATGACAAAATCACTCTGGGTACCTTTTATCATAGCAACAATACTTCCTTTTCTCCCTTTTGCTTTTTTGGAGGTAAGAACGGTATAAAGTTCTCCATCAGATAATGCTACTTCGTCTAAAGATAAGGAGGCTGAGACATTTTCAGGGTAAATGATCCAGTCCTCTGCGTGCGGTTTTTGTTCCCAGCTATGATATTCGCTGAGATTATTCTTGTATTGCCTCTGGAAGGTCTTGCCTTTGATCCCGAAAAATTCTGCTATAACTTTTAGGGGAAGAGCTTTAGTGTCTGCTAATTTTTTTTAAGAAGACTGCCAAATCCTTTGTCATCCGTGTGCCTTTCGCTACAAGCTGCCAGTCTCTCTGAAGGATCTCACCGGAGGATTTATCTGTCCATCTCCTTCTTTTAACATGGAGCTTTACGATTTTACCCCGTAATGGATAATCATCTACAATGATTTCAGGTAAAAAGCCCTTGGATTCAAGTCTCCTTTCTTTAAATTCATGGGGAATACTGTTTCTTTCTTCAAAATAAATATGAAGTTCTGCATCATGAGTTTCTGCTTTGAGGATATCAAAGTGCTCTACTAAAAATTCCGGAAGTAATAATTTAAGAAGGTCGTGATCGCTTAACATGATGCAAAGATAAAACTACTTAACATTCCCCCCAACTTTTGAGACTGAGCCCAATTATGCATATTCCAAGGAATCTGAATATATGAATAACAACATGTATTTATCAGCAATTCATTACAATTCCTACTTACTTTTATATGTTCAGCTTTTACCCACAATCTTATTTATTTCAATAGTTTTTAAATATCATTATTATTCTTATTGAAACAGGAGCATCTGTTATTATCATTTTGAGGAATATTAAATTTCATTAAAAATATCACCAAAAATGGAAATACTACTTTCTGCTTCCTCTTTTAATCCTTAAATTTGATAAAACATTCATCAAAAAAATAATAACATGAAATTTAATTTACTTCTGAGAGATAAATCCTCTTTTAAAGCAGCATTAGTTGCATTATGCTTATTTTCTACTCAGTTTCTATTTGGGCAGAACAGAATCTATGCTCATGCACAGAGCTCTGGCGTGTTTGGTGTAGCTTGTCTTGGTTGCCGTGTAGATAATCCATTAAATGCGGTGGGAGGCAATGAGGATGATTATTCTACAATGGTATTGGGAACAGCTTTATTAGGTGGCATTCAACAGACTTTAATTTTTCCAGATCTTAGAGCTGACACAAGACTTGTTGTAGGAATCGGAACAGATAATATCCCTTTATCTGTACAGTTATTAAGCGGTGTAACTCTTGAAACAATGAACGGTGGTACTTCTAATGAAGACCGCAGGACAATAGACATAAGTCTCTTAAAACTGGGAGCCACACCTAACAGGGGTACAGTAGAGTTTAAACCTACGAAACCATATGACGGAATAAGAATTGGATTAACCGGAGGTGTATTGAGCCTTGGAGGCGGATTCAGAATCTATTATGCTTATCAGGATCCGTTAATTCAACTGCTGGCCCACAGTCAAAATGGACAGGTAACCCTTAGTGGAAATGTGAGTGTAGAAGGTTCTGAAGTTTCATTAATGAATACTTTGGGGAAAGAGGTTTACCGCTCTAAGCTAAGAAGCAATACATTTACCCCTAACCAGCCTGGTGGAATTTACATTATGAACCTTCAGACTAAGGAAGGAAAAACATATTCCAAGAAAATCATTATTCAATAAATAGTACATCGCAAGCGGCAATCTTTATAAAGACTGCCGTTTTTTATAAATAAAAGCATTGATTAATAGTTAAAAATAATAATTTATTAAAGCGAATTTCAATTAAATCACAAAAAACTGAAATAAATTATTTAACATAATTATTTTATTTATAAATTTACAAAAAACTAAAAATCAAAATTTTTATATATGAAAACTAATTTATTATTGAGTTCACGCAGTATTAAGACGGCTGTTTTTGCTTCTTTATTATTTCTGGCAAGCAACATGTCATTTGCACAAATTGTAAAATATTATGCAAATGCTCAAGCGAATCAGGTTTATGGCGTATGTATAGGCTGCGGAGTGTTAAATCCAATGAACGCAGTTGGTCCTAACGAGAGTGATTACTCTGTTCTACAGGTATCCATCGGTTTACTGGCCCGTACTGAACAGACATTAATTTTCCCTAACAGTGCTTACACTAACAAATTGGTTATCGGGATTGGTTCTAACGGAACTCCTCTAAGTGCTCAGGTATTAGGAGGTGTGTCTATTGAGACCTTCAACGGAGATGTTTCCAACAACGATTACCAAAATCTAAACAATGACATTTTAAAGCTTGGGGCTGGTGATCCAAGCAAAGGTGAAATTGAGCTTACCATGAATAAACCTTACGACCGTATTAAAATTAATGTAAACGGTGGATTACTAAGTTTAGGAGGTGAGTTTAGAGTATATTACGGATACCAGTACAGAGATCCTTTCATCAGTTTTATGGCCTACGGTCAAAATGGTCAGGTTACTCTGGATAAAAATCTAAAGGTGGAAGGATCAGAGGTTACTCTTATCAACACTTCAGGAAAAGAGGTATTCCGTACCAAATTAAATTCCAATACATTTGAAACCAACCAGCCTGAAGGGCTTTACATTATAAAACTTCGGACGAAGGATGGGAAAACGCATTCAAGTAAGGTTTTACTTAAATAAATAATTAAACATGCCAGAGGGCGGCAGGCTTTTTAAGCCTGCCGCTTTTTTTTATCATTCTATTTAAAATAACCACCAAAGCTCAACACATGAAAACACATTGATTAGCAGGCCGAAGCTCTACATAAATATTTATATAGAGTTGTAAAAAGTCTATTGAAAAACAATACAAAAATAAGGCAGGTAATAAAACCCGCCTTATCTGCACTTGTATACAAATTTAAAATAGACTTGTAATGTTAAACCAAAACTGTTTTAAGATTTCCAGTGCTCCAAACAAATATTAATAGGAATGTTAATCTTTATTTACTGCATCATCCAAGCTATGGCATTGGCATATAAAATACTGTTGTACACAGCTGATGAAGATGATGTACCGATACCGAAATTAGTTTTTGGAATAGGTTTGCCGGAAGCATCTATCCCTGCCGGATAGGATACTGTAGAGGTATTATTTACTGCTCCAAGAGGAAATCCGCCATCACCCCAGAAGAATAGCTTATAGGTTTTATGGACAAAACCCACAACTTGCCCATTATTTGTAGATAAAATATCGACATTAGAACTGTTGATATTCGCATTGGTATAAGAGCTGGAATCATCATTATCATCTCCTACCAGCTTTCCTCTTGCATCTCCAAATGGACCATTAAGGACAGGATGGCTGAGATTGGCTATCGGCTTTACAAGGCCGGTTCCGGTAGCAGCATTATTGGTAGTGGTTCCCCCAAATATCTGATTCAATAATTGGTTAGGTTGTGCCTGCTGTAAGAAAATCATTGCTCTTCCACCTTTATCCAAATAATTTTTGAGAGCTACCGCATCTGCCGCATTAGAAGAATAATCCCATGTGAAAATAATTATGTATGGATTGTATGTGGCTATATTTGTAGCAAGATTTCCAGCTGCTGTGCCTACAGTTTTAATGTCAAATCCCTGTGATGGAACAGTTCCCGTAGGACCAAAATTTGCTGATGACTGTAATATTGTTGTAGGTGCTGTTGTATTTCCAGGATTAGGAGTATACATTCCACCTCCTAAAGATAAGATGACTCTTTTAGGAATCACGCCTGCATTTACATTGACAGAAAAACTACAGGACTGACCTGCGATATTGATTGTAAATGACGCAATCCCTGAAGAAGCTGGATTTCCTGAGATACTAAGAGAGATGCTTCCACTTCCGTTAGCCAGGATTCCCGCAGAAGATGAAGCTATAAGCCCTGAAACTCCTGAAGAGGCAACTGATATGGCAGAATAAGACTGTCCTGTTGCATTAGTATAATTAATGATTTTCGTACCGTTTGCTTGGGTTCCTGCGGTGAAAGTACCGCTAAGAGTCCCACTGGAACAGTCTAAAGTAAAAACAGGATTGGGTGTCGGGCCACATTGATCACAGAGACAATTGGACCATCCTGTAGGTTTGAACACTCTCACACAGCTTAATGTGGAATCATACATAATAGTTCCTATGGCAACATCGCCACCTTTGGGGTTAATCATGTTTTTAGGATCTGCATTGGTAGGAAGAACCAACCCCATATTGTTGATGGTTTCTTTATTGATGTCTAACGCACCTCTGGGGTTGGCCGTACCTATACCTACCTGAGAGAACAAAATATTCACAAAGAATATCAAGGGTAATAAATAATTTTTTCTGTATTTCATTTGGTTTGATTTTGTAGCAAAAGTATATTTTCAGCATCCCGAATTCCAAAAAAACAGGTACATCTTAGATACAACAGTTATAGTATTCATCGCCCTTCAGGCACTCTACATGCATTCTACAGCCTCAATACCGAAACGGGTTCAAGTCTTGATTTTTTATCACAAATACTCTATAAGCTTTTGAATAAAAGACATAAAATTTTTATCATTTTTTCTGATAGTACAAAAAAACGTTCGGTTTTGCCACAAAAAACCCGGCCAATTTCTGGGCCGGATCAGAGTGAAACAAAAATTAGCTATGCTAAAATTAATTTTTAATCAGTTTTTGCTGGTATACAGCTTTATCGGTTGTTGCTTTTAGAATGTACATTCCTTTTGGCAGCATACTTACATTTACCTGCCCGTTGTTGTACTGGATATTAAGAAGTTTACCTGAAACATCATAAAGAGCTACATTTACCACTTTTTCCTGTGTTTTGATATACAGAAGATCTGTAACAGGGTTTGGATAAATGCTGAATTCTATCTTTTTTACCTCTGCTGTTGCTAATGTAGAAGTAATACTGGTCACTTTAAGTGCTCTTTCCACCACTTTTCCATTTGAGTTGAAACTGATTACAATATCAGCTGTTCCAGAACCTACCGGAGTAAGTACCAGTTCTTCATTAACGTTGATATCAGCATAAACAACGGACGGGTTGCTATTTGATTTAATAGTCTTTACAATAGAAGATCCAAAACTGTCTTCGTCAGAAACCAATGTTTTCAGGTCAATAGCAGTAATACCGGATGCTGTAACCTGTGACGGGAATGTATTGCTTATTACCGGGGCTGTATTATCCGGGAAAACTGCTACTGAAGGAAACCAATAATAATCATTCAGGACCTTGGTATCAATAAGAGTACCGCTTGCATTAAAGGTGTGAATCCAGTTTTTCTGGAAATGAGCGCCAAATCCGCTTTCTGTAGTATTGGCAACAAGATTTCCATTAGCCGGATTTACACGTAATGCCGCGCCGTAAGGAATTTGTTTATAAGTTCCCGTCTGTCCCGGTAGTGTAATAAATGTTTCATTAAATACTTTTCCGGTAACATCAAATTTTGCGATCTGATTTCCTGCTTTCATCCAATACAATGTATTCTCTGTATTACTTGCTGTGAAGCTTCCTGCATTCCAGGCTCCCCATGAACCTGAATAGGTTGAAGTTGGAATGTTATAGTATTGAACTGCAAAAGTTGCAGGATCAATATTGGCCAGTTTCTGGCTCTGAATAGCCCAGATACTTCCGTCTTTAGCCTGAACAATAGAATGGAAAGAACCTGCAATAGTATTAATAATTGCATCCGTATTGGGATCTATAATCTGAATTCCTGCCGTTTGATTTACTGCAAAAACATATTTTGAAGTACGGATCATATTTCCAATCTGTGCTGTACCTGTTCCGTTGATCAATCCTCCTATCTGCAGATTATCAATATCAAATAAATAGATTCCTTTAGAGGTTCCGATATATCCTTTATGTTCATTAACCCCAAGGAATGATCTTCCGTCTGCAGTTCCAATAGTATTAAATGTTGCAATTTTCTGTAAAGTTTTTGCATTGGCCACTACCAATCTCCCACCTGGTGTATACTGGGTATCTCCACCATCAGCAGCCTGTTTGGAAACAAAATAGAATTTATCTCCATAAATTGTTCCGTGTGATGTAGTAGCCCCAAAGGCATGGTTATTATTTACACTGCTGTAAGCACGATAGTTAATCTGCCCATTGTTATCAATAAAATTAACAGAACCATTGCCATGCCCGAACCAGTCTTCATTGACCATAAAAAATCCATTGGTAAAATTGGTAGTACCAACATAAGGGGAAACTGGTGTTAAAGTAGCTATGGGAGGAGTTTGAAAAGCAGGGCTGTAATTCCATACATCCCATGATCCGTTTTGAAGAATACGTCCTGTAGATCCGGAACCTGAAGAAGAAAAATCAGGATCTGCCGGATCTTTCACCAAATAAGACCAGAACCCATCATTCCATCCTGATTTCCAGTGGTCATTTACATCTTTTGCGGTGTAATCATCAAAGTCATAAGCTGTAGTTGTTACAATACCATTTACAGGATACAACGGATATGTTGCATTACCATTCTTAATAAGTGCGTTGGAATCCTGCCCGTTCAGATCAAACCCAAGCCCACCTACAGCTGTTCCGTATGGAGTTCCCGGATACAGCAGGCTAAAGAATCTGTGGTCTGCTTTAGCAATTGCCTTTAGCATATCTTCTCCTGTAGCATTTCCGTCCCATCTGAATCCCCATACCAGAGCATCAGGATTCTTGCTGTCATTCCATTGTACTACAAATGCTGCCTGATTGGAACCGGTTCCTACCCAATACTGAATATCTGAAAAACTGATATTGGCAGTAGTATTGGTGATTGTTAAAGGAGTATTTACCGAAATATCATTCCGGGGCACTCCTTGTACTTTTATCTGGGCATTTGTGAAAAATGCGAACAGAAAAAGTATGGTAAAAAGATAAAACTTTTTCATTCTTACTTATTTTATATGTTACGTATTATTTTTTGAAATGTAAATCGTAAGCTCCTGCTACTTCTGTGGATACTTCACCCAGCCATCCTGCTTCCTGGTTTACACCAGTATAAACCTTCACGAAATCGATACCCGGAAGTCTTACATATTTTCCGTTTTGGTCAACAGCCCAGGAAATGTCAATATTGGATGCTTCATCATTATTCGGAGCATTATCTGCATAACCAAAGTCATAAGACTTTCCTACCCAATAGTTTCCTGTCCCGCTCTGATCGTAATAATTATCTTTAAGCCTGGTTCCTGAAAAGCTATAAGAAGCACCTGATAACCATAATGGATAATAGCTTTGTGTATGGAAGGCCATTTTTGTTTTAAATCCTGCATTCCCGATATTATCCTGCCATTTGATGTATTCTACATCGGTCTGCCAGCTATCATTTCCCGGAACAGGGGTTTTATTTTCATCAGGTTTGAAATAGGTAATATTGTAATTTTTCAGTGTTTCATTTTTAAAATATTCACTCCCTGCAATTTCATACCATTCGTCATCATCGGGTTTTCCATTTTTGTTTTTATCATAGGCTACCATTATAATTCCCGGTTCACAGTTTCCGGAGCGGGGGTCATTGGCAGAGTTTCCAAAGAATGCATTTCCTAACACCTTAAAGTCTCTCCCTTCAAGATTAGGGATGGTATGATCGAAACCAAATACAACATAACCTCCATATCCGCCAAGGCTTACCATTGATGGATTAGATCCTACAAGATATCCGTTCACTTTCTTAAGCATATCTGCTTCGGTATTGCCTAATTCATATTCAGGAATCTCATTTGTGAACTGGCCAACGGCCGGACGAAAATCAAATACTTTGGAGATATATTTACTAAAGGTTCCTGCTTCTTTAGTTACTACAATTTTGGATTGAAATACTTTATTAGCTCCCACCTTTAATGTCAAAGGATAAGTAGCGGCCTTTGTACTGATAAATTCCAGCTCAGCATTTTCGGAAATAATTGAGTCTTTAATGCTCCAGGTAACTTTTCCGGAAATATTGGTAGGAATACTCAATACTCTGAAACGTTCAATGGTATACGCGGTATCTAATTTAAATGAAGGAGGAATTACTTCCGGATCTGTAGGAACTGCTGCCACTTCATCATCATTTTGGCAAGAGGCTACCATACCCGCTAAAAAAAGGGATAAAAGCGCGGTTGTTACATACTTAATTGTTTTTTTATTCATGTCTATCAGTTTTGTTTAGTTGTATAAAAAAGCGAAGTGGGCAGGGATATTTCCTCCTTCTGTTTTCCATTTAAAATGTCCGCTTTTATCAAAGCAGTATACAAATCCCATGGATACATAGTTTCGGGCATCTGTAATATAAATGTCTTCTGTTACAGGGTTTACAGCAATCCCGTATGGTGTTTTAATAATATCTTCATATTCCTTATCAATAATCCTGTTGGAAATAACCTGCTCTGTCTTTACATCTATAATTCCATAAGTCTTTACGTAGGAATGGGTATTGTAGTTGAATTCGTTTCCGTAGTAATACAGTTTATCATTCACGATGGTCATTTCACTCACTGCAATATGAAAATCTTTTTTAATGGCTCCTGTAGCGGCATCCACCAGATATAAATTGGAAGGAACGTTATAGTAATCTCCTCTTGAGGTTACATACAAATCTCCGTAATTGTCCTTTTTAAGACGGTGAAGGTTGATGGCGACATCAATTTTTTTCTTTTCTGTAAAAGTGTTCAGATCAATTACTGAAACGGTTCTGTCATAATCCGGAACCATATAACCTCCGGAATTGGCTACAAACAGCTGATTTCCTACAACTTCCATTTCTTCAGGCTGATATCCTACGGTTACGTCTCTTTTGATAGACAGGGATAGGGTATCTATTTCCACTACTTTTCCTTTGGGAGCCAATGGATTGATGTCTACAGGGCCGGCATAGCTGCTGGCATAAGCATTTCCATCCTTAAAGGTTAAATATCTGCAGTTTTGTAAATAAATGGATTTGATATGCTTGGCTGTTTTCGCTTCCAGCACTTCAATAGTATTGGAAACATTCACTACAATGTACATTTTGCTTCCATAGATTTTGATATCGTTTCCAACATCTCCCAGCTCTTTCAAAACGTTCGGATTGATTTCGGAATAGATATTTCTGAAATAGGTTCCTTTGGTATAATCAAAGAAATCAAGGGTACATTTATTACTTCCCATATTCCCTTCATTCAGTACATAAAATCCTTTTATGGTTGTTTTTTCAACAGGGTTAAGCCCCTCCACTACTTCCATGGGAATAACCGTATCATCTGTACGGCAGGAAATAAGAAAAATAAATACAAAAAATAAAAAACACAGGTTTAGCTTCTTCATAGTGTAAAGTTTAAAGTGAGTCTGAAATTTCTTCCCGGCATGGGATAGTTGAGTACAACATCATAATATTGATTAAAAACGTTGTTCATTTCAAGGTTTATTTTAAAAGGATGCCCGGCAAGGCTTAGTTTTCTCTGAACAGAAAGGTCGTGGGTATACCAGGGTTGAATATAATTATAGCGGATATTATCCTGCTGTCCATCATATCTTTCACCCACATAGATTGTACTGTAATTAAAGCTCCAGTCTTTGTAATCTGCCATCAGGGTAAAAGATCCGCTGTGCTTTGGTGTATAAGGAATTTGCTCTCCATAATAGGTTTCTTTAAATCCTTTAGTGATTGTTTTATCTTGGGCACTCTGGTAAGTATAAGCCAATAATGGCCTAAGTTTCACCTTCCCAAGCATTAATTCTGTTTGAAGATTTACGTCTGCTCCCATAATTTCAACTTTCCCAAGATTAAGCATCATCCAGCGGAACATATTGGTTGTTGGGATGGCCACAATCTTATCTGTCACTTTGTTATAATACCCATCTACTTTTGCATAGATTCCTTTGATTAAAGACTTATCATATTTTTTCTGATAGGTAAAACCTACATCATACTGGTGGGTAAATTCCGGATTCAGAAAAGTATTGCCAACACTGGTATAATACAGGTCATTAAAAGTGGGTAACCTGAAAATGTTTTTATAGAAAGCTCTAAGGGTAAGTTCAGGGATTGAAGCCGGCTGATAGCTCATGAAGAAAGCGGGTGTCCATTCTCTTCTGTCATCAGGTTTGAAATTCATTTTGACCTTTTCTGAAGTAAATGTACCTAACAGGCTTCCTAAGAATTTAAATCTGTTCCACTGATAGGTAGTAGCCAATGCAACCAGGGTTGTGTAACGGGTAGGATAAGAAAAGTTTTTCAAGTCAGCATCCAGGTTATTGTACTGGAAATCTCCACTTACACTCACATCCCAATTGGAATTTACTGAATATATATTGGAAGAAGAAAGATAAACTTCCCTTTGGATATAAGTATTTTTTGCTTGATACTGGGCCTGAGACCTTACCGTATCATTAAAATAAGTGTAGTCATAAGCAAACTTAGCCTTCAGCTGTGTTTCAAACTTAGGAAACAGTTTTTTTCTGAAATTGACCTGTACAAAATAATTTTCATCCAGCATTCTCGCCCCTCTTGCTTTAAAACGGTTTTTCACAATAGGTGCCGGAATACCACGGTTTGAAATATAACCATAACCGCGGATGTTCCAGCTTCCGTTGTTCAGAGTTCCATTGACAGATGTTTCAAAACGTTTTGCTTTAATATCGGAATCATATCTTTTGGAAATGGTATCAGAAGCGGTTGCACCATTGGGATATTTTCTGCTATAACGAAATTTGTAAAGACCATCACTTTGGAGAAATTCTGCACTGACACTTGCTGCAATTCTTTTGGAAATCTTCTGTTCTAACCGGAAAGAAGGATTAAATAAATCAATGGAAGCACTTTTGGCTCTTATGGTAAGATTGGTTTTCCTGTTTCCTGCGAATACTGGTGTTTTGGGCTGTAAATAGATTGATCCTGATGATCCGAAGTCTTTCGCAGGTTGGAAAATCTCACTCTTCTGCCCGTTGTACAATGAAATTTCTTCCAGATCATCCAGAGAATATCTTCCCAGGTCTACCTGCCCGTTTTGGGCATTTCCCAATTGAATTCCGTCATAGAAAACGCCTACATGCTGACTGCCCATACTCCGGATATTGACAGTCTTCAAACCACCCATTCCGCCGTAATCCTTGATCTGAACTCCTGAAAAGTACCTCAACGCATCGGCAACGGAGTGGCTATTTAGCCTTTCAAGCTCTTCACCCTGTAAAGTTTGGGCTGGGAGGATTTCTTTAAAGCTCTTTTTGTAGATATTGACCGCCTTTATGGCCTCTCCCTTAATGCTGTCTTTTTTCCGGGTTTGAGAAAACAGGAGTTGTGATGTTAACACACATATTGTGAAAACAACTTTATGAAGTTGAGATGTAGTTAGTTTTGCCACCATTAGCTCATTCAGGGATAATGATGACGCTAATGGATATAAGAAAAGCAATGACTGAGCACAGCATTACTGCACAGAATCATTGTAGTCCTAAGCTTTATTCCACGAAAGCGTCAAACGTTTATATATTCTGGCAGGTCTTCTGACTTACTCCATTTTTGAAATCCTTCCCATTTTTAGAAACAGTGGATCTATTTTTCAAAAACTTTGGTGCGGAGCTTACAGCAGCGGGTCTGTTCCGGATTTCCACCGGATTCCCTTTTAAGAGCTTTTTACGGCTCACCAAATTCCGACAAAGATATAAAATTCCCGCCAGATACAATGTGATGCAGAATAAAATGATTATCAACCAGTAAACATGAAAAATCCCGTTAGAATGTAACGGGATTCAAACAGTCGGTTTTTAATATTCTGTTTTTTAAAGGGATTATTTTTTTACAAAATCCCGGTCACTTAGGGTTTTCATAAATAAGATAAGATTGATCTTTTCCTGCTCTGTGAGAGGAATTCTGTTTCCGTTGTTTTTAAGAACAGGATCAAGGTTATCTGCATCCAGAACACCTTTATCAAAATAATCAAGAACAGCTCTTAGAGAGGGAAACTGTCCGAAGCTTCCATAAGGAGCTGTATATTCTACATTTCTTAACGAGGGAACTCTAAAACTCATATAATCTTCCGGCAAGCCTGTCACTCTTCCGCGTCCGGCTTCATTGGTATTAGAATTTACAGGAAATCCAATATTTCTGAAACTCTGATCAGTAAAAAGCTCTGTACTGTGGCAGCCTGCACATTTCTGCTGAAAGGTCTGATATCCCTGGGCTTCATTCTCTGTAAAAATCACTCCTTCATTTCGCTTTACTTTATCATACTTACTATTGGCAGAAACTAAAGTATATTCATATTGTACAATACTTCTATAAATTCTTTCAGGAGTAATGGCTTCGTCCCCAAATGTTTTTCTGAATAAATCTTTATACATGAGATCATCCTTTATTTTACCAATTACCTCCAAAATAGAAGAACCCATTTCTTCATGAGTGATAATAGGGATCATCGGTTGGCTTTCCAACTGAAGAATATTCCCGTCCCAATTGTAAAACTTCATAAACATCATGTTCTGAACAGCCGGTACATTCCGTAGTCCTACTCTATTCTGAATACCCATTGCCTGAGTGTTATTATCAGCAAAGGCTTTCTCCTGAATATGACAGCTTGAACATGAGACGGTATTATCTGAACTCAACCTTTTGTCATTGAATAATTTTTCCCCCAGCTCTACTCCATATTTTGTAGGTCTATTGGAATTCACAGACTTATTAAGTTCCGGAAATCCCGAAGGAATAGTAAGTGATACTTGTGGATTATCAATTGCTGCAGGCTCATAATGATCGTTGTTACAAGATATCAACAGTATAAAAATCACTAAAATGCTTAGTCCCTTTTCCATTACAGTTGAGATGAATCTAGTTTTCAACACTACTTACAGAAAACATCCCTGAAATATCACTGGAACCGTTTCCGCCCAGGTTATCCACAAACTTTACCATTTGATTGGCTGTATGAATATTCGGAGTGGCATTACCATCTGATCCTGTGCCGGTAACCAATAGAATGGTATTGACCTTACCCGTCAGCAGTTTATCAAAATCTGCCTTAACAGTAATTTTAGGAGTTCTATTATCTACAATTGCATTTTTAGGCAGGTCTAAAGTAACATCCCTGTAGGCATCTACTCCCTGGGTGAAGTTTCCTTCAGATCCTTTGATGGTACTTCCTGTATGGATAGACATCTGTTTGTTATCCGTTCCGTAGAAACCTTCTATTTTGGTAAAACGGTACCCTGCTCCCCATTCCCACATCATTTGCGTATCATTAGCTCCTGCGGTTGCATAGAACTTTGGAAACCTCACCTGATCCAGCACATTCAGATCTCTTTTTACTCCCAATCCGAATTTGATCCTTTTATATTCTCCGGCTGGTATGTTGCTTAAAATATAACGAAGTGTTTCAGGTTTCGACTGGTCTATCACTGCTGCCCCTTGATCCAGATCATTAATTTTATAAGGAATTTCATTACCATCTGCTTTGATCAGACGAATGTTGCTGATTACATACTTCAATTCTGAAAAATGATGAACCTGTCCCTCTGCAGAAATATTTGTGGTGGCAGCAGCAGAACCAGAGCCTCCCAGAACAATGGTTGTATTTTTAAATGTATTATTGAATTCAAGGGTTACATTGTTCGCTACAGGGCTGTCATCACTATTCTGGCAGGAAATTACACCTAATGAAAAAGCGGATAATAGTAGATATTTTTTAAAGTTTTGCATTGTAAAAATTTTAGTATTGTTTTAATTAAAGTTGTTGTTCTTAAAAATTAAATTTTAAAGAAGTATAAATATTACGGCCCATTCTTGGGATATTTCCCCAATCTGCATAGGTGCTGTAATATGTGTTTAACAGGTTTTCTGCGCCTACCTGAAAAACGGTTTTAAGTTTTTTGATGTTGAAAGTATAATTCACAGAGAAATTCCATATTGCATACGCTGGTGTCTGGTCTTCTCCATATTCCGGACTGTAATTACGCTGGATAAAATCTCCGTTTACAGAGGTCTGAACCCCAAAATTCTGATGGGTAAAATGTAGAGAAGTCAAATAGCTCAGGGGACGGATAAAAGGCAGGTTTTTCCCTTTATCATCTCTTCCGCGGGCGTATGTTAAAGTACCTTTCCAATGTAATTCCGGTAAAATGCTGTACCCGGCATTCAAAGCCATATTAAAGAGTATTGCATGATCCAGCGAAGTATACGCCTTCACTCCTACCGATTGGTAATTCATGGGACTTCCCAGGCTTAAGATTTTCCCAATGATGTAATCCTGAATATAGAAATAATTTACTTTGGCTTCAATATTCATTTTTTCATTTTTAAAACCTGCACCGGCATTGGTTTCGTAGGAAATTTCATTTTTTAAATCAGGATTTCCGATGTAATCATATCTGTCAAAGCTGTTGTAGATATAATATCCGTATCCTTCCGAAACCGAAGGTGCCCTGTGCCCATACCCCGTACCTACAGAAAAACTAAAATTGTTCTCCGTAAACTGATATCCTGCATGTAAACCGGGAAGAATCCTTGTTTTTTGCTGAGGTGCTCCCGGATGAAAAATCCAGTTGAACTCTACATATTTGGACTCGTTATAATTTAGCCCTAAAGACACTCCAAAGCTCAACCTGCTTTTATCTGATATCTCCCAGCTATTATTCATTGAAATCCCTGCAAAACGGGTGGTTACCCAGGGCCAGCTGTAAGCAAACATTGTTCTGTTCTTTCTATCCTGTGGATACATCCGCATTTCTGCAATGGACGTGTTATTGTACATATTGAGTTCTATGGCTGAGGTATACTTTTCTTTTTTCAGACTCACTGATGAAACCAATCCATAAGTAGTGCTCCAGCCCGGCATATCCATGTGTACAAGATTTTCAGGACGTTTTGTATCATCCATATAATGCTCTATGGTATTGTAATAGATTTTGGTATCCCAGGATCTGATCAGACTTTCTTTAAACAATTGTCTGTAGGAAGCAGATGTAATCATCGCCCTTGAAAGCCATAAATCCATAGGTAATGCAGGAAACCCTACATTTTTTGCCATATCAAAAATGGCATCTATTCTTACTGAAGATAAAGGACTTGTTTTATAAGCTATTCCAATTCCGGTATTGAATTTATTATATTGTGAATGATTGACCTCTTTGTTATTTCCGTCATCATAATTTCCTGCCTTCCGAAAGGAAATACTTCCATCCACAACGAGTTTCTTCCCGGAATAGGAAATATTTCCAAGATTGAAAAACTGTTTATTGTTGAATTCAAAACCTGTCTGATAAGTGCCATTCCATTTTTTTTCAAGGCCAAAAGGGGTACTTTTTCTTTTCAGATCAATACTTCCGGCTATAGTTGCACCATGTGAGCTTCCTTCCTGGCCTGATTTTATATCAATTGATGAAAGAGTATTGCTCTCCAGATAAGAAGTCACAGGATCCATCTTATCCGTGCAGGCACCAAAAATACGCATTCCATCTATCGTAACAACTGAACGTTCCGTACTCATGTTATTGAGTAAGGGTTCCCATGCATATGCTCCCCGTTTTATAAAACTTATTTTGTCTGAAGAGGCCAGAAATTCGTCCACGGAAACTGACATTTTCATATCCGTTTCCATCTTCTTTTTACTGCCTTTTACTTCTACCTTATCTACAAACGTAATACTGTCTTTTGCTGTTTTCCTGTTTTGGGCATTCATGACAACTCCCCAAAACATCAATATCATTCCGAACTGTTTCATGAAACTAGAATAAGGTGTCAATAAACAATTCACTTTTAGCCCCCGGAACTCCTGGTGTAAAATCAGTAGAAACTTTAGTTCCTTTGATGATCTTTCCATTCTCATTGAGCATAATAAAGTTTAAGGTCCAGTTTCCTGTCATGGTATAGTTGACAATACCATGATATAATCCATCATTTTCCTGTATTAAATCTTTATTATTGGGTGATGAATGATTTCCCATGGATGGTTCCGGCATTCTTGGATCTAATTGCAGCGTATAGCCTTTCACTTCTGAATAGGAAAACTGTGAAGGATCAGGAAAATTTCCTGTAGAAACAGCAGGTTTGTTGTATTTATAAATTCCCGCGACCAGTTTATTTTCTGCTACTTTCGGCTTTTGAGGGGAAATAAGGGCAATGTAATATTGTTCTCCATCATTTCCTGTAAATGAAGTCATATTCAGGTTTTTATTACTCTGCTCATTTACGGTAATATCTTTGCTGAATGTATATGTCTTTTGATTCAACATGAAACTCAAATAAAGTTTCCAGTTCGTTGTAGTATTGCTTTTATCCGTAAATACAGAATACCCTGAATAATATTTCCCATCCGGTTTATAATCCGGAGTGTACTGATAGGGACATGAAGTTTTACTTCCATCAGCCTTCGTCATGACCGGCAAAAAGGTAACCCCGGAAGCATTGATATGTTCGTTTGTCTGGGTATTGGTAATCTTCAATCTGATTTCATTATACCCCTGATAAAATGTTCCGTTTAACGTTTCGATGCTTATTGTATAGCCATCTTTGTTTACAGCAGTGGCTTCTTTAAATTCGTAATTTTCCGGAACGGCTGTGTTGATTTCGCTTTCATAATCAGTTTTGTCCAGGGTGCAGGAAACAGCCATTAACAAGACACTCATTATGAAAATCTGATACATTTTCATTGTTGATTTTTTAGTTGGGTGAATACAATAGAAATACTTTGAATGCCTAAACATTCATTTTTCTACCACAAAAAGCACAAAAGCCCCCTATACCATTTAAGATATTTTAAAGTTATCCACAGAGTGTTGATAAGTACACAAAATATTTGTTTTCAAAGTTTTACAACCTTTCTACACAAGGTTTTTAAGCTTATTTAAACACTTTTAAATAACTTTTATGACTTTGTGGCTAACTTCTATGGGTAAATAGCTTAAAAAACCGGTGGTTTGAAAATGTGTTTCAGAAACAGAAAAGAATAAGCTGTTTCATCAATGGAGTTAGTATGGAAAACGATAATTTTCCCGTTATGAAAGACCTCTGTAATTTCAGGCAGGATATACATATCAAGAATTTTCTGACCTGAATTTTTTATTTTATTGAAAGGAGAAGATTCTGTATCAGCATTGGTTTTTGCCAACTCTTTACTCAGATAGCACTTTCCGTTACAGTGAAGTTCCGGTTTACTTTTGTTGACACAGAGTGTATTAACGATATAATTGTAATTTACAGCATACTCAGCCAGTGGTATCAGAGGTCTGAACACCATATAGCCAATAAAGAGTATGCTGTAAATTATTTTCATGAATTATTTTTTGCTTAAAGCATCATCATATCTTTTGCTCACTTCTTTCCAGTTCAGCACATTCCAGATTGCAGAAAGATAGTCTGCTCTTTTATTCTGGTATTTCAGATAATAGGCATGCTCCCAAACATCAATTCCCAGGATAGGAGTTCCTTTTTCTTCTGCAATGTCCATCAATGGGTTATCCTGATTAGGAGTAGAGGAAACAAAGAGTTTTCCGTTTTTATCCACAGAAAGCCACGCCCAACCTGATCCGAAACGGTCTGCACCAGCTTTACTCATCTTTTCTTTGAAAGCCTCCATACTTCCGAAAGTTTCAGTAATAGCCTTTGCCAGTTTTGCAGAAGGCTGGGTATTTTTCTCCGGAGTAAGGATTGTCCAGAACAACTCGTGGTTGTAATGCCCACCTGCATTATTTCTTACGGCAGGACTTAATTTTGAGGTCTCGGAAAGAATTTTAATCAACGTTTCTTTTTCCTGTGGAGTTCCGGCAATTGCTTTATTCAGGTTGGCTGCATAGGCTGCCCCATGTTTTGAATAATGGATCTCCATTGTCTGGGCATCTATTGAACCTTCCAATGCATTATAAGCATAGGGTAAGGGGGTCTGCTTAAACTGAGCCAGTGTAAACTGAGCCGCGAATACTGCTCCTAGAGCAGCTATTTTCATAATCTTCATAATGTTTTGTTATATGGTTAAACAATATTCTGTTAAAGGATGGAAGCCTGGGGCTGGAAGTAATTAGGTTTTTAACGACAACTATAGAATTACTTTTCAGTATTCCTCTTTTCCTCTTCCTTCCTAGTTTAATAACTTCCTAATATCCTCGATCAGGAGTTCTCTGTCCGGATGGTATTTCCCGTTCAATCTTGGTATTTTTCCTTCCGGATCTTCATAATTCAATCCTGAATAATAAAGAATGGGCATATTTTCTTTATTGTACCTGCAACGAATGTTCCCTTTTTCATCTACAAGGGCAATCATCCCGCTATGATTAAGGCTTTCTGCGTCATCTTCCTTATCTCCTACATAAATATTGAACTGATCCGCAAGTTTGCCGATATAGGACCTGTCACCTGTCAGGAAATGCCAATTGGGAGATTTGGCGCCAATCCTTTGAGCATGTTCCTTCAATGCTTCCGGAGTATCATTTTCAGGATCAATACTGATGGAAATAATACCAAAATCAGGGTTGTTGATCTGATTTTGAATTGCCTTCATATTGGTATTCATTACCGGACAAATGGTGGGACATTTACTGAAGAAAAATTCTACCAGGTACACTTTTCCCAACATATCTTTATTAGTGATTTTTTTACCATTCTGGTCTGTAAGTTCAAAATCAGGAACCTTCATCACTGTATAAAGGCTCTTTTTAAAATAACTCATCCCAATTCCTATCCCTAAGAACAGTAAAGCAAAAACCGCAATAGGAATAATGATCTTACTCTTGTTATTCTGCTGATTATTTTTGGGCATAACTTTCAGGATTTTTTTTGAATTCATCTTTACAATATGAACTGCAGAAGCCATATACCCTGGCTTTGTATACTGCCGTATCTTTTAAGGAACCTGCCGTTTTCATATGGCAGATGGGATCTTCTTCGTTCACTACCTGAACATTTTTTATAGTTTCTCCTGAAGAATCCATATGACTTTTATGTTTTACCTGAGGTTCTTTTGCACAGGAAAACAAGGCAATTGACAGCAAAGCCGTCAAAATAACTGGAGATTTCATCTAATAATAAATTGAAATTAATACTATTGAATACAATTATGGGGCTAAACAGTACATCATTATAACCAAACGATGAGTTGAAATTATATAAAATTCCAATTAACAGAGTTTTCAGGCTAATCTGCGATGCATTGCTTAAATGAATTTTAGCTAAAAACTAAAATTTTAGTTCATTATAAATATTAAACTAAAGGTGGATGGAATATCCTAGAAAAATAGTCTGATGAATGGGAATCGAAATAAGATGAATCCGGAGTTTTATCCCGTAATTCAGTATCTTTTTTATCAGAAAAAGAAAAGATCTCGTGAGAAAGAAAAACATCGAGTCCCGCAATCTTTACTGTCTGTGAACTGTTGGATTGCTTTTCTGTTTTTGCCAGTTCTTTCGCCACATAGCATTTTCCTTTACAGGTAGACTGAGGAATTTCTCTTTTTTCACAAAGGTTTTTCACAATATAATCATAATTTACTGCATAGTTTATCAATGGCAGAACAGGACGTACTGCAACTGTAAAAATGATCAATATGGAAATAAGCAACCTCAACTTTTCAGTTCTGTGTTACAAATATACTACTTCAGAATTGTTTTCTGTCCTATTTATGATGAATGTCATTAATGGTTTGGCTTAGGCGCTTAAGTTTAGCTGGAAATACCCAAAGGCACGAAGAATTTTTAAAAGGGTACGCTTTAGATCCGGGAGCTTTAATATCATTTGGTTTACATTCAACCAAAGATTGTACATATTTCCACAGATAATTGTGGATAACAATCTGTTACCTATAAAATAGCAAAAACTGTATCTGTTATCATCATAAGATTATAGCGAACTTTGATTTCAAGACTTGAATTGATGAAAAGTGAATTTTAATTTCACGGCCTTGTCAAAACAACAAAAATTTAGTTCTTTATAAAAGTTTAATCTTGTCAGGCTCTGTTGTTTTCTCCGACAGAGCTTTTTATTTATTGAGTATCCCAACAAAAAAGACTCCGCTGTAACCAGCAGAGCCTTCATTAATATAATATAGTTGTATGTTTTTCAGGGATTAAAATTTCATTCTCTGAATTCTCACTGCATTTAAAATTGCTAACAAAGCAACTCCTACATCTGCAAATACAGCTTCCCACATTGTTGCCAAGCCTCCTGCACCCAATACAAGAACTACAGCTTTTACAGCGAAAGCAAGGATAATATTCTGCCAAACGATCTTTTTAGTTTGTTTCCCGATATTAATAGCCATCGGGATTTTGCTTGGCTTATCATCCTGGATCACAACATCTGCGGTTTCAATGGTAGCATCACTTCCTAAACCTCCCATCGCTATTCCTACATCACTTAACGCCACTACAGGGGCGTCATTCACCCCATCTCCAACGAAAGCCACGGTCTGATTTCTGGATTTAATTTCTTTTACTTTATTCACTTTATCTTCCGGCAGCAGATCTCCGAATGCATTATCAATGCCCAACTGATCGGCTACATATTTTACTACAGTTCCTTTATCTCCACTCAACATGGTGGCTTTTACACCCATTTTATGGAGATTATCTACCGTTTCTTTGGCGTCTGTTTTGATACTGTCTGCAATGGTAATATAACCTGCGAACTTTTTATCGTACGCTACTGCAATGAGTGTGTATACAATATTGGCGTGGTTGATATCGTAGATTATATTGAATTTATCCATCAGCTTAAAGTTCCCTACCAGAAGCTCTTTTCCATTAACTGTTGCTTTCAGCCCATGGCCTGCAATTTCTTCTACATTTTCCATAGGAACGGAATAATTGATATCTCCTGCATAGTTATGAATGGCTGTGGCCACAGGGTGTGTGCTTTTACTCTCTAACAGGTTAACCAACTGCATGATTTCATCCTTATTAAATTCAGGATTAATGCTTACTTCCTGAACTTTAAAGACTCCTTCGGTCATTGTTCCGGTTTTATCCATCACAACATTATGAATCTCTGCAATACTATCCAGGAAATTACTTCCTTTGAATAAAATTCCGTTTCGGCTGGCAGCTCCAATTCCTCCAAAATATCCTAATGGAATGGAAATTACCAGGGCACAAGGACATGAAATCACAAGGAAGATCAAGGCTCTGTACAACCAATCTCTGAATATATAATCACTCACAAAGAAGTAAGGTAAGAAAGTAATTCCTATGGCCAGAAATACAACAATTGGAGTGTATACTTTTGCAAATTTTCTAATGAATAATTCAGTAGGTGCTTTCTGAGCCGTAGCATTCTGAACCAATTCTAATATTTTACTTAATTTACTGTCTTCATACGCTGTGGTTACTTTCACAAGAGCAATACTGTTCATATTAATCATTCCTGCCCATACTGCTTCGCCTTTATTTTTGGTATCGGGTTTACTTTCACCGGTTAAAGCGGCTGTATTGAATGATGCAGAATCTGAAAGCAGCTCTCCATCAAGGGCTAGTTTTTCACCTGGCTTCAGCTGGATTATATCTCCTATTTTAGTTTCTTTTGCCTTGATGGTTTTAGGCTGGTTATTTTCCATAACCGTTACCTCATCAGGCCGCTGATCTAATAAAGCTTTGATATTTCCTTTAGCTCTGGTTACCGCCATAGATTGGAAAACTTCGCCTACAGCATAAAAAAGCATTACCGCAACACCTTCAGGATATTCTCCGATAGCAAAAGCTCCAATGGTAGCAATACCCATCAGAAAGAATTCTGAAAATACATCGCCTTTGATGATACTTTTATAAGCGTCTTTCAGAACCGGGAAACCTACAGGAATATAAGCTGTCAGGAACCAAACTAAACGCACCCATCCTGTAAACCATGCTGGTTTTATATAATTATCAAAAGTAATTCCTATTAATAAAATAACAAAAGATATAATCGCCGGGAGAAACATCTGAAAGATGCTCTGATCTCCGGTATCATGAGAGTGGTCGTGGCCGTCATGATCGTGATCATGGTTATTCCCATCTCCTGCTGAATGATTATGTTGGTGTCCTTTTACTTCTTTTTCGGGGGTTGTACTACAGCATTTTTCCATAACTGATATTTTTATACAAATTTAGTAGTGAGGCTGATGCAATGCTATTGCAAACTTTCAAGACAGTTTTCACAGATTCCTTTGGCAAAGAGTCTTATTTCATCAATCCGGAAATTGGTTTGTATGTTTTCAGGGAAAGAAATATCTTCTTTACAGGTAGTCTGTTTGCATATTTTACAATAGAAATGGAGATGCCAGTCTTTATGGGTTTTCTCATCACAGTCATCATCACATAATTTGTATTTTGTAGTGGTATTCTCCTGTATACTGTGAACGATTCCTTTTTCTTCAAAGGTTTTTAAAGTTCTGTAAATGGTAATCCGGTCTGCATTTTCAAAGTGATTTTCAATCTCGGACAAAGATAATGCGGCATCCTGTGAGCTTAAAAAATCATACACCAGGATCCTCATGCTTGTAGGTTTGGTATTTTTATCGATGAGTTTGTTTTCTATATCTTTTTTCATTGTTACTTCTTTAAATATTACAGATGTACTTCATTTTCTTCATATCCTTCTTCTTCAATCTGAAAAGTGGTATGGCTTATTTTAAAATTCTCAACCGTTGTATCTTTCAATGTCTTTAATAATTGATTCTGAGAAACAGCATTATCTTTAACAATATGAGCGCTCATTGCATTCACACTGGAAGTCAGAGACCAGACGTGAAGATCATGAACATTCTTTACTCCCCGGATCTGTTCCAGAGATTTACGGAGTTCATGAATATCAACATCAGCCGGGGTTCCTTCCAGCAAAACATTGATGGCTTCTTTCAGCAATCTCCATGTTCTTGGGAATATTAATAATCCGATGGCTGCAGAAATCAATGGGTCTGCATAATACCAGCCGGTTGTAAGCATGATAACTCCGGCAATCATTACGCCAACAGAAGTCAGCATATCAGAAAGGACCTCAAAATAAGCACCTTTCATGTTCAGGCTTCCTTCTGAATCTTTTCTGAGGATCATCATTCCTGCAATATTGACTAATAACCCTATTCCGGCTACAATCAGCATAGATTTACTCTGTACTTCCGGCGGATTCTGAAACCGCTGATAGGCTTCAAACAATACATATATTGAAATTCCTAAAAGGACAACGGCATTAATAACAGCTGCCAGTATTTCAGTACGGTAATATCCATAGGTTCTTGAAGGATCCGCTTTTTTCTCTCCTATCTTTATAGCTATAAATGCCAGCAATAAGCCTACCACATCAGTTAACATATGTGCGGCATCAGCTAACAATGCAAGGCTGTTTGTTACAATTCCGCCTATGACCTCAGCAATAAGATAAGTTCCGCTCAGGCATAGTACAATCAGCAGATTTTTTTTATGCCTGCTTGCTGCTGAGGGAGTTTGTATTGGTGTTCTGGTGTTTTCCATAGCGAATGGCTTAATTACATTTCATAATAAGTTGTGTTTTCTTTTTTAGGAGGAACATTTTGTTCCCCAATCATTTGTCTGATATTGATTTCTATGGTTTGTGCCAAAGAGGTTACCGGAGTATCTACCGGTTTGTTTTCAAAAGGGTCCTGCATCATAATTGAAGTCTTTTCAATGGTAATGAATACAATCGGAATCAGAAAAGTAATGAGAATCTCTATGATCAACTGGGAATCATCCAATCCAAATGGAAGTATGATCGCAAATACATAGATTAACGTATGAACCAGAATGCTGTAAGATCTCGGAAATACTGTATTCTTCAATCTTTCGCATTTTCCCATGCTGTCGCAAAGTCTGGTTACCATATCATTTAACTGCATCTGCTGAAAATCCGTCAGTTTTGAAGTCCCTATCTCTTTCAGCTGTCTGGAATGAGCATCCAGAAGGGCATTGGGAACATTAACAGCACTGATCTGATTTTCATTCAAATAGTTCTGAACTTTATCTGAAAAAGGAAGCTTCCTCAATGACTCGCCTAAAGCATAGGTCCAGATGATCTGTCTCTCTGCAAATTCCCTGATGGTTTTATGATCTTCTGCAGGAAAAAACTGAATGACCAGTCTTACAAAGCTTCTGGAATCATTCACAATCGCTCCCCAAACGGTTCTGGCTTCCCACCATCTTTCATAAGACTGAGAAGTTCTGAAAGCCAGCAGCAATGATACTGCTGTTCCCAAAAGTGCAGGAATATTCAGGGGTAACGAAATTTTCCGGAACCATGGCAGCATATCCAAAAGGCCAATGGCTACTGCAAATATCCCGATGAACAGAATCTGAGATTTTATTTCACGGATGAAATACCAGACTGATATTTTTTTGTTTAATAGCATAATAAGTCATGTATTAAATGTTGTAAGATACTCTTTACTTTTCCCTCAGCCGGTTTTTACGCTTCACTATAATAAGCCCGTAAACAGCTCTAATTTACGCATAAAAATCGATATTTCGCTGATTCTTACCTCCTTCATTAATGTTCGTGTTCTCCTGAGTTCACTAATTTGGCATTCACAAAAAAGGCAGATTTTACTACAATTTTAGCATTATCCGGAATATTCCCCACAGGGGTAATAGCCGTATACCCCATATCCGAGGTCCCTTTCACCACTTCTACTTTTTCAAAATTTAAAGTCTTAGGGTGAAGTTTTCCTTTTTCATCAGGCTCTTCCTCTGCTTTTTTATCCGTCTGAATGAAAACATAGAACTTTCCGTCTGCTTCCACAATGGCTTCATTAGGGACAGCAGGAGTAACGCTTTTATCAAGACTTACAATCCCCGTAATATTCATTCCGTCAATTAATCCCGCTTTATTTCCAATTACTTCGCAATGCATTGAAATGGTTTTACTCTCATTTTCAAAGGAAGATCCTATGCTGTAAATCTTCGCATCGTATTCTGTTTCCGGATTATTGGTTAACTTGAAGTGAACAATCTGTCCTACTCTCATTTTCGGAAGATCTTTTTCAAATACCTGAAGATCTAAATGGATAGAGCCGTTATCAATCACCGTAGCTACAGGAGACGAAATATCTACATAGCTTCCTATCTGAGCGGTAATACTGCTGATGGTTCCACTGATGGGAGCGGTGATCACCAAACCTGACCTCATATTTCCGTTGTTTACATTTCCGGGATTGATGCCCATCATCTGAAGCTGTTTTAAAAGAGAAGCTCTTTTGGTTCTTAATGTTTTCAGCTCTGCATCAGCGCTTTGAAGGTTCTTCTTAGCTCCGGCATCGTTATCAAAAAGCTCTCTCTGTCTTCTGAACTCCTGTTCTGCATAAGTAATCCTACTGTTGGTCGTCAAATAATCTTCCTGCAGCTGGATATACTCAGGATTGGCAATGGTAGCAATTACCTGCCCTTTTTTCACAATGCTCCCAACCTGGATGTTGATTGTTTTGATAATCCCTCCGTACAAAGACGTGATGGTTGCTTTATTGCTGTTTGGCACACTCAATAGCCCATTGGCTTTGATGGTAGATGTAAGCTCTTTCATTTCTACAGTTCCCAGAGTTACTCCTACAGATTTCATTTGCTCTTCGGTTAAAGAGGCAATAGTTTGTGGTCCTTCTTCATGTGTATGTTCTTTCTGTTCTGTCTTTTCCGGAGCTTTTTCTTCTGTTGCAGCTTCTTTTTTTCCACAGCTTACGGCAAACAGGGAGACGAATACAAGGGCTATGATATTATATCTGAATTTCATATTTGAATTTTTATCTATACTAAGGTCTTTTACAATCGACTTCATATTATTTATTAATGATTGAGTTTATAGTTACTACAGCCTGATTCACCTGCTGGATGGATTCCAGGTATTTCAACTGAATATTGGTTGCCGTTTGTAGGGCAAAAAGATATTCCACATAGGAAATTTCACCTGTTTTATATCCTAACTGAGCTGCTTTTACAATTTTCTCCGCATTGGGCAGTGCCTGATTGGAATAATAATCATACTGCTGTATATCCTGCTGATATTGACTAAAAGCGTTTTCCAGCTGTGTTGTAAGCTGCTTTTTCTGCATTCTTGCATTGGTTTCTGCTACTTGCTTATCATATTCCAACGCCTGCATTCTTGCTTTAGTAGCTCCAAATGTCAGTGGAATGGACACTCCAACGGTTGCTGACTGAAAACGTTTCCCGGAATCATAAAAATTTTCCTGACCATTGATCGTATGAAAACCTATCAGAGACTGATTGGTATATCCTAGGCTAAAATCCGGTAATCCTGTAGCTTTTTCAACCTTTTTATTCTTTTCTGCAATTTCCATTTCATGATAAAAGGCCTTAACGGTAGGGTTATTGGCTACAACACTGCTATCCAAAACATTCTCTACTTTCAAAGGTTGATAATTGGTGTTGAACAGCACTTCCAGATTTTCTGAGGTATTTAAAAGTGTTTTTAAATTTTTATAGGCATTATTTAAGTACACTTCATTCTGTCTCAGCAACAGATCAATTTCTCCTTTCTGAGTTTCCGCAGTATTGATCTCAATTTTTTTGATATCTCCTGCTTTAAACCTTACGGTTGCAATCCTGATAAATTCATCATAAAAACCGGCAAGGCTGGTCAGTTTTTCCTTATTATACTGAAGATATTCAATCTGATAATAATAAGTCCGGACATCTTTTACCAGTTCATTGATTGTAATTTCTTTATCAATCTGCTTACTCTTGATCGTTTCATTAATGAGTTCTTTTCTTGCTTTAAATAAGGTTGGAAAAG
This sequence comes from Chryseobacterium bernardetii, assembly GCF_003815975.1. NCBI lineage: Bacteria > Pseudomonadati > Bacteroidota > Flavobacteriia > Flavobacteriales > Weeksellaceae > Chryseobacterium > Chryseobacterium bernardetii. The sequence continues at coordinate 1,611,778 of NZ_CP033932.1, read as the reverse complement.
GAATACTCTGAGAAATAGCAAATGACTGGTCAAACTTCGGACTGTTGTATTGTCCTAACTGAGCATCAAAACTTAATTTAGGTAGTTCTTTAGCTGTTGGTCTCAAAGCTTCCGCTGATTTAATGCTCAAATCCTTTGACTGTAGGGTTAAATTATTATCCATCGCCATTTGTACTGCTTCTTCCACAGATATTGGTTTGGACTGAGCTTTAAAGGTTTGGCTAAACATCATTAATCCAAAGATCAGAACGATGGTAAATGACTGCATATTGTTATTCTTTCTTTTCAAAATTTTTGTATTAAAAATGATATACAGCATTGGCAGCACAAATAGTGTAAGGAATGTAGCGGTTACCAAACCTCCGATAACTACGGTTGCCAAAGGCTTCTGTACTTCTGCCCCAGCTCCTGTAGAAATGGCCATTGGTAAAAATCCTAATGAAGCTACTGTTGCCGTCATCAGAACAGGCCTTAATCTGGTTTTGGTTCCTTCGAAAACACGTTTTAAAATATCGGTTTCCCCTTCTTTTTCAAGCTGATTAAAAGTTCCTATCAGTACAATCCCGTTAAGTACTGCGACCCCAAACAGTGCAATAAAGCCGATTCCGGCACTGATACTGAACGGCATATCTCTTACCAGAAGGGCGAAAACACCTCCAATAGCACTCATTGGAATGGCCGTAAAGATTAAAGCCGCCTGTTTAAATGATTTAAAAGTAAAATACAGCAGCATAAAAATGAGCAGTAATGATACTGGAACTGCAATCATCAGACGTTTACTGGCCTCCTGGAGGTTTTCAAACTGTCCGCCGTAAGTGAAGTAATATCCGGACGGTAATTTCACTTTATCCAGTTTGGTCTGAATGTCTTTTACCACACTTTCCACATCCCGTCCTTTAACGTTAAAACCTATTACAATTCTACGTTTACCCTGTTCACGGCTGATCTGTGCCGGGCCCAGTTTATAACTTACATTCGCAACCTGTGACAATGGGATCTGAGCTCCTGTAGCTGAAGTTATCATCAGATTATTCACATCTGAAATATCGGTTCTGTGAAGACTGTCTAAACGAACAACCAGGTCAAACCGTCTTTCATTTTCAAAAACCTGCCCTGCAGCTTTTCCTGCAAAGGCGGTACTCACCGCATTGTTAACATCTTCTATATTTAATCCGTAATTGGCAATTCTTGTTCTGTCATACTGTACGTTGATTTGTGGAAGTCCACTAACCCTTTCAATCTGAGGAGCAGTAGCACCATCAACGGTTTGAATGATCTTACCCACTTTATCAGCATACACAGCCAATGAATCCAGGTTTTCACCAAAGATCTTCACAGCAACATCCTGCCTGATCCCGGTCATCAATTCATTGAAACGCATCTGGATGGGCTGGTTCTTCTCGAAAAATACTCCCGGAATGGCTTCCAGCTTTTCACTGATCTCATCAGCCAGCTCATTATAAGATTTTTTGGTTTTCCATTCGCTTTGCGGCTTTAACACCACAATCATATCTGTAGCTTCCGGCGGCATCGGGTCTGTAGGAACTTCAGCTGATCCGGTCTTTCCAACTACCATTTTAACCTCATCAAACTGCTTGATGATCCTGGAGGCCTGCATGGAAGTTTCTATACTCTGGCTGAGAGAACTTCCCTGTGGCAGTATACAGTGGAATGCAAAATCTCCTTCCTGCAACTGAGGAATAAATTCGCCACCCATATTTTTAAAGACGAAAGCTGCCATCAGAAAGACAGCTACCGTTGCTGAAACAACAATATATTTTACTTTTATGGCCTTCTGTAATAATGGCTGGTAAATCTTCTGCAGCCGATTCATCATTTTATCTGAGAATGTTTCTTTGTGTGATACTTTTTTCGACAAAAACAGCGCACTCATCATCGGAATGTAGGTCAAAGATAAAATCAAAGCTCCGAGAATAGCAAAACCTACTGTTTTCGCCATTGGTGTAAACATTTTCCCTTCTACTCCTGCCAACGTAAGAATCGGAATATAGACAATCAGGATAATGATTTCACCAAACGCGGCACTGCTTCTGATCTTTGATGCAGAAAGAAATACTTCTTCATCCATTTCAGATTGTGTTAATGTCCGCATTGATTTCCTTACGCCTAGATGATGCAGCGTTGCTTCTACAATAATCACAGCACCATCCACAATTAATCCGAAGTCTATTGCCCCGAGGCTCATCAGGTTGGCGCTTACTCCAAAGACATTCATCATTCCCAGAGCAAACAGCAGAGAAAGCGGAATGGCAGAGGCTACAATAAGTCCGGCTCTAAGGTTCCCAAGGAAGACTACAAGAACGAAAATAACAATCAAAGCACCTTCTATCAGGTTCTTTTCAACGGTACTAATGGCTCTTCCTACTAAATCTGTCCTATCCAGGAAAGGCTCTATCACCACATCATCCGGTAAAGATTTCTGAATGGTGGGAATTTTTGCTTTAATATTGTTGACAACTTCATTACTGTTTGCTCCTTTAAGCATCATCACTACTCCACCTACCGCGTCTACTTTTCCGTCATAAGTTAGTGCTCCATAACGAACAGCACTTCCTAAACGAACATCAGCAACATCTTTGATGAAGATCGGAACACTTCCTGTCTCATTTTTAACGGCAATATTTTTAATATCTTCGAGTGAAGTTACCAGTCCGATTCCACGGATGAAATAAGCGTTAGGCTTTTTATCAATATAAGCGCCTCCTGTATTTTGATTATTTTTTTCAAGGGCTGTAAAGATTTCTGTAATACTGGTTCCCATTGCCTTTAACCGGTTAGGATCAATGGCCACTTCGTATTGTTTTAACTCACCTCCAAAACTGTTGATCTCAGCTACTCCCGGAGTTCCGTTGAGCTGTCTTCGAACAATCCAGTCCTGCATTGTTCTTAGTTCCTTGGCATTATACTTTTTCTCACTTCCTTTTTTAGGGTGAAGAATATATTGATATACTTCTCCAAGTCCTGTACTTACCGGAGCCAATTCAGGAGTTCCAACACCTTTGGGAATTTCTTCAACAGCATTTTTTAACTGTTCATTGATAAGCTGTCTGGCAAAGTAAACATCAACATTCTCTTTGAAAACTACTGTAATAACAGAAAGCCCGAATCTTGAAATACTTCTTGTTTCCTGAATATCCGGAACATTGGCAATACTCTGCTCAATGGGAAAAGTGACCAACTGCTCTACCTCCTGGCCTGCCAAGGTAGGACAAGCCGTAATGATCTGGACCTGATTGTTAGTAATATCCGGTACGGCATCTATGGGTAATCTGGTAGCACTCCATGTTCCCCAAATGACCAATAACAGCGTCATAATACCAATAACAACCTTGTTCTTGATACTGAATTTTATGATTTTATCTAGCACGATTTTTATTTAATTTTATTGAAAACAGGCGTACAGTATAGAATACTGCAGCAAAAATATCCTGAAAACCTCTGCAATGGTATTGCAAAGTTTCAAGTAGGACCAGAAAGCACAACTTTCTGATAATCAATAAAATTAAATCTTAGGAGGTTGCCATATAGGATCGTATACCTGATAGGCAAAGTCGTTTTTATGAAATAGGATTTTCTTTGAAAAATAAGCAGGAATCTGCTCTGGGGTTTCTAATAAAGCATCCATTTTAAAGGCCGAAACCGTCATCTGACAACAGCTGCAAGCGCACAATGGTGAGCAAATATCTCCTTTATCAGCAGAATGATTCTCAGAAATACTTAAAGAAATTCTTTTGTTTCCTGAATTTAATGGATGAGACACATCTTCACAGGGCATCAATGATAACGCCATGAAATAAATTGCCAATATCCATCTTAACAGGTTCATGTTACAAAGGTAAAGTTTTTTTCTAAAATGGGTAAGGTTTCAAAATAGGTGACAAAAATCAAGTTCTTTTCATACTTAGAATTTTTCCCAAAATCATATTTATCACTCTACTGTTATTTATTTCCAAAAAAAATGCCATACTTTTTATTGTATTCATTGGTATAATCAACAAAACAATAAATCAACCTAAAATACCGATTTATAAATAGTTAATCATATTTTCCAATTGGGATTTACTACCTTTGCAAAAAATTAAATAACTATTATTAAAGTGAAAAAACAATTCACACCTTCTCAGAAATATTTCCTTTTTCAAATTCAAAAAATCACTTTATTCACTAATATATGAAACGAACACTGCTAGTTTGCAGCACTACTACATTCAAAATTTTTGCGCAAAACTTAACTTTTATTATCAATCTGAACCATTAACATCTAAATTATGCTTATCAATAGACTAGGTACAATCATTTCTAAACTTATCTTTTGTTTTAAGATTAACTCTTCTTTTTCTCAAACTTTTCTTTTCATAAAAAACTCTAAAAAATACTCATCAAAATTTAAAAAAAATATTTTTTTAGGAAAAGAAAACAATGATATTGTAACGTATAATTTTATTTTATCACAAAAAAACGTTCCTGTTCACATAAGGACTTATTCAGGTGATTTTGATATATTTTATGAAGTCTTTTGGAAAAAAACATACAATATACCAGCAGGTCTTTTTTTATCTGATCCTCAAATTATAATGGACTTAGGGGCCAATGTAGGCTTAACATCTGTATTCTTTGCATTACAATATCCAAAAGCAAAAATATATGCTTTAGAAGCAGAAGCAGAAAATTATGAAAGTCTTAAAAAAAATGTTTCATTTTCCAATAATATCATTTCTGAACACGCTGCTATTGACACTAAAGATGGAGTTGTATTTCTTTCCTCCCCTGATTTATCATATAACTTTAAAATTTCAGATCAAATAGAAGAAAACAGCAATTCGGTAAAAGCATACAGTATGCAGACTTACATGAATGGACTTGGAATAGATCATATTGATCTGTTAAAAATAGATATTGAAGGTTTGGAACAACTTCTTTTAAAGAATAATAATACATGGCTTAAAAATGTGGATAATATTATTATAGAACTACATGATCCCTATACTATAGATCAGCTAAGAAACGATTTACTACCTTTTAAATTTAAAGTCTTTGCTCCTGATTCTTTTAAAGGACAAAAAATGATTTATGCAACAAAAAATAATATTTAAAATATATAATTATGAGAAAAAGTTTAATGACTGCAAGTTTTTTATTATCATTAACTATTTATGGACAGTCATGGAATTTAAATGGAAACTCAGGAATCAATTCAAATACTAATTTCTTAGGGACTATAGATAACCAAGATTTTATTATTAAAACAAATAATACTGAAAGGGTAAGAATAAATTCGGCTGGAAAAATTGCAATAGGAGGAGCAATACATCCAGATATTGCCTTCAAAGTATATGGGAGGGCTCAAATAATATCTAATGAGAATAGTGATATATTCTATGTTGGAAGTGAGGCTGAAAATGTTGGAAATGGAAATGATCTTATATTTCTTAGATATTCAAAATATCAACCCAATAATCCTAGTGTAATGACAGTTTCTGGATTCACTAGCCCTACAAAATATGAAGGTTTCTTCAATATAAGATCAAATGGAAATATTGGAATAGGTGTACATAATCCTCAATACAAACTTGATGTGGCAGGTAAATCTTCTTTTAGTGATAATATGAAAGTTGATGCAAAAATTGAAGCAAAAGAAGTAAAGGTGACCATAACTCCAACGGCAGATTTTGTTTTTGAAGAAAATTATAATTTGCCAAAACTAGAAGATATAGAGAAACAAATAAAAGAAAAAAAACATCTTCCAGAGATTGCTTCTGCAAAAGAAATGGAGAAAAACGGAGTAAATATAGGGGAATTTCAAATTAAACTTTTGCAAAAAATAGAAGAACTAACCCTTTATTCAATTGAACAAAACAAGCAATTAAAATCCCAATCAGAAGAAATCAAAGAACTTAAAAGGCAAGTACAACAGCTAATGACAAAAAAATAAATATGAAAAGAAAATTATTTTCTGCGTTTTCTCTATTGATTGGTTTTCTGGGATATTCTCAGACAGAAGTCTATTTTAAATATGATGAAGCCGGAAACCAAAGATACAGAGGGACAAATGCTGCCGCTAAAAAAGCCCCAGAAGAAATAGTAAAGCAAGAAGCTAAGACAATAGAAACTATTATTGCAAAACAGGAACCACAAATGGATGAAAAAACTTTTTTGAAGAACATCAGACTGTATCCGGTTCCTGTTAACGATTTTCTTACTATAGACTGGACTGAAGAAGTAGATGGTCTTATCGAATCTGTTTCATTGTATCAGCATAGTACTACTCACTGGAAATTTCAACAGCAAAACACTCCTGATCTAAACCGTCAGGTAAAAATCAATATGGCAGGTTATGACTGGGGAGTTTACATACTACGCTTTACGCTTAAAGATGGTAGAGTCTTTAGTAGAAATGTGACTAAAAGATAAGATTGAAAAAGGAAAATCTTCAATCTTAATTGAATTATTTCCAGTCAATCATCATTAATCATTATCATTTATAAAATAACTAAACAACAATGAAATTATTTTCATCATTGATATTATCCTTGTGTTCGGTATTGGGCTTTTCACAGACCATACTGTATCAGCCCGAAACCACATCCCGTACCGTTCAGGATCCACAGACGGTGATTATGTCACAAGGATTTCATGCTAAATCGGATGCTTCCAATTCGTTTTTGGCAAAGATTGGTCCGGCTACGGAGAATCCGGGAGGCGGACCTGTGGATTCAGGAGCAGGGGCAACTAACCCATCAGGAACAACAGCTCCGGTTGGAAAAAGTTTCCATGATACTAAAGGGAATATAGAAGTAAATGGAGCAGGACAATTGCAGTTTACTTTGCCTATTGCTTTACCGCCGGGAGTTAAAAGTGTAGCGCCTCAGGTTAATTTAGTGTATACCAGCGGTTCTTCTAATGGGATTGCAGGATATTCTTGGAATCTTTCCGGGGTTACGACAATCTCAAGGGTTGGCAAGAACATTGAAAAAGATGGAGAGGTAAAAGGAATACAATTGGACTATTCTGATTATTATAGCTTCAATGGCCAAAGATTAATTCTTAAATCTGGCGAATATGGGAAAGATGGAGCAGAATATGTTATAGAAAAGTACTCTAATATTAGAATAAAATCCGTAGGAACCTACAACATCAACGGGCAAGATGCTGGTCCTGCACATTTTGAAGTAACTTTTGAAGATGGATCACAAGCCTGGTATGGTAAAAACGAAGGTGGATTTAGAGGAAGTATTATAGTAACAACCCCTTTAGAATACAATATTGTAAAATGGAAAGACGCGCAAGGAAATTACATTAGCTATAATTATGAATCTGATCCTGATACAGGGGGATATGGGTTCAGAAGTCCAAGTCGTGTCATACGAATATCAAAAATAGAATGGGGAGGAAATGAAATATTAAATAAACCTCATTTTAACTTAATTGAGTTCATCTATAATGATAGAGGGTTAATAGAAGAATCCTATGTTCAGGGATTGAAACATACACAAAGTAAAATTTTATCGGAAATTAAAGTAAACTCAAATGGAAGTCAGTTTAAAAGATATATAATTGACTATGTTAATAATGATACAAAATATAAATTTGTTAATAAGGTAACAGAATATAATGCTAATAATGAAGCTGCTAATCCTATAGTCTTTGAAAATGAATCATCTCCTCAATCATCAAATACTTTCAATCAAAATTCCAGGTTTGACGAAATATATGGAGACAATGTTGTCTCAGGAGATTTTAATGGTGATGGAAAATTAGATTTTATTAAAGGAAATACATTAATGCTAGGCAGGCTTGATGGTTCAGGAAATTTTGTAAATATTAATTATACAGGAACGGTTGTAACTCGTGGCAATTATCCTAAAAGTAATGGAGTAATGCCGTCGAACGATACATTCTTTACTTATGAATGGGTTTTTGGACCAACCTATAAATTAAATCTTAGAGCCTATAATTTTAATGGATCCGGAGTTGACGAAATCATGTTAAAGCAATTTGATTTTTCTTCATTTGGGTTTTCAGATCTAACAGGCTATCAAGGAACTCAACATGGGCCAATAGGCTATATGCTTAGTGATTTAAAGTTTCTTGAAGGAGATTTCAATGGAGATGGTATTTCTGAATTTATTATTACTACATTAAAAGACGTATATGAAGAAATTTGGGGACAGGACTGGAACGGCTATCCCGAATTACAAGGAACTGCAAATCTTGGAAGTGAAGTGTTTGAATTTTATCTTGACCCATTACAAGGAACACTAAAAAAGAGAGACAATCCACTAACGGATTATACTACTAATATGGGGCAGTATACATTTATTTCGTCTTTTTACTATAAACCAATACCGTTAGGTGATTTTGATGGTGATGGAAAAACAGATTTATTTGGATTGAAAGACGGGACTAAAATCTACTCTCTAAATCCTGTCACAAAGGAATTTGATTTAAAAGCACAATCACCTGCTCAGATCTCTGTTAAAGGAGTAGCATTACTAGGAGATTTTAACGGTGATGGAAAAACTGATGTAATGTCTCCAGTAGCAGAAGACTCATCAGATTGGAAAATGTTTATTTCAACAGGTAAAGGTATTGTAGAATATTATTATTCAAATTTATCACTTTATAAACCAAAGCATGACGGAAAACCTACTAAACGAAGAAATACAATAAAAAATTACTTTGCTCCTGATTTTAATAAAGATGGGAAAAGTGATTTTCTTCAATTCCAATCTGAAGTATGGTTTAGAGAATGGGCAATTAACAATAAGGACTCTAGTTATGGATTTGTTTATTTCAGAAATGATGGTGTTGACACTACAGGTAAGCCTATATTTACAGTCGCTTATGATCTGGCCTCAAAAGAAGAAACGGCATGGGGAGATCAAAATGGGGAAGACATTAACTATTCTAATTATGGTGAACATTTTTTACCACTCATAGGGAACTTCCGACTACCTCAACTTAACACTGATTTTGCTATTATTCATAAAACCAAGCTTATCACATGGGACTTAGGAAATAAGTTAGATAAGATGGCAAGGATTAAATCTATAACACAAGGAGGTGTAAAAACAGATATAGAATATTCATCTTTGGTTAATGAAGGGAATATTTATAAATCTTATTTAGATATTAATACTGTAAGTTACCCTTATGTTAGTATTAAAGAAAATGTTAATCATTATGTAGTTTCGAAATTAATTCAAGATCAAAGAAGACAGGAGTTTAGGTACAGAGATTTGATAGGGAATTTACATGGAAAGGGAATTATAGGATTCAGACAAACAGCCAGATCAACATTCTATGCCAGTGGTTTTGAGAATACAAAAATCTGGAGTGGCTCCGAAATAAACCCTATTAACGAAGGATTACCCTATAAAAATTGGTCTATAAGAACTACGGACGAAACGAAAATATTTCCGAATGATATTTCTTTAGACAATACGCAGTTATTGTCATTTAAACAATATCAATACAAAATAGACAAGCTTCTCAACGGGAATGTAGTGACAACAGTTACAGATGCTGATAAACCTAAAATTGTTCTTGCAGTCAACCCTTATGTTACTATATCCAAAGACTTTCTGAAAAGTGTAAAGACAGTCCATATTGTTGAAGAATATGACAATTTATATCTTCCTAAAAAGTCTGTAACAAACATTAACGATGGCTTTTCTATTATTAGATCAGAGCTAGAATACTATCCACCTAATATTACTCCCGGAAATAACTACAGCATTGGAAAACCGAAAATCAAAACCGATATTGTACAGGCCTATGGGGATACCAAATCAGCCAAGGAAGAATACACTTATGAAAATAATCTTTTAAAAACGTTAAAAACATGGAACAGAGATAATACAGGCTATTTACAGGAAACCTACGAATATGATGGTTTTGGAAATATCACCCAAAAAGTAACCAGCAATAGTGTAGATTCCCAAACACAGACCTTAAAAACAGAATATGATCCAAAAGGAAGGTTTGCAGTCAAGAAAACGGATAATTTAGGACTGGAAACTAATATTAGCTATAATGATCAGGGCCAGATTGAGAAGCAGACAGATCCTTTGGGAAATACTCTTAGCAATACTTATGATCATTGGGGTAAACTCCTCACTTCTAAGACCAATCTGGCAGGGACAACCACCTACCAGTACGAAAGGGATAATGGCTCCAACATTATTGTTACCCAGTACGATCCAGATGGTGATATTTCCAAGAGATTCACCAACAGGTTTGAGCAGGAATATAGAACATCTACCAAAGCGTTTGGGCAAGGCCAGTTTGTTTCTCGGGATACTTGGTATGATATATTAGGTAGAAAAACATTCGAAAGTGAACCTTATTTTGATGGTCAATATCCAAGCCTGTGGAATGCATTGAGATATGATGATACGGTATTCCCTGCTAAAATAACATCTATATCACTTGTTAACTCGTTTGACTTGGGTGGGACAATACATTCCTTTCTAGGTAAAAAAATAGAAACTACCGTTACCGGCTTAATAACAACCATTAAGGAACTTAACGGCTATCAAAGGACAACTTCTAAAATAGCAGATGCATTAGGAAACATAGTATCAACTATAGATAAGGGAGGAACAATCCAGTTTTCCTATAATGCTGCCGGAGAACAAATCAAAGCACAATATGCCGAAAATATTGTTACCACCCAATATAATTCATGGGGAAGAAAATCAGAATTTAATGATCCTTCCAATGGTATTTATAAATATGAATATGATGGTTTTGGACAGCCTAAGAAGATCATCAGTCCGAAAGGAACGAAGGAATACACTTATAATAATCTGGGACAGCTGATCTCTCAAAAAGAACTTTCCACTACCGACGGTGGGCAGGCAACCAATAAGACGATTTCTTTTACTTATGATGATAAAGGGAGGGTTATTACCAAGTCAGGAACTTCTAAAGGACAGGCATATAGTAATAATGTTTTCTATGATCCACAAGGAAGACTACTATCTGCATCTGAAAGTAGCAATGGTAAGTATTTTATACAGAAAGGGATAACTTATGATGATAAAGCAAGGGTAATATCCTATGAAAAACAACTGTATTCTTCCGGTACTTTAACTAAAGTACAAATAGAAAATGTGTACAATGTCTGGAATGGTGAACTCAGCCAGGTGAAGGATAAAAATTCAGGGAAAGTTCTGTGGGAGCTAAAAGAGACCAATGCCAGAGGTCAGGCATTGAAAGCCAAATTAGGAGCAGCAGATATAAATAACACTTATGATACGAGTGGTTTCTTAATGAGTGTCAACCATTCATCAGCTACTAAGCCAGGTATTCTGCAACTTTTATATTCATTTGATGGGATTAAAAATGAACTAAAAAGCAGAACAACCGGAGGTGATTTCAATATTGCAGAATCATTTGATTATGATGATAATAATAGACTTGTTAACTGGACGAATCCTGTAACAGGTATTAAACCTTCTGCAAACCGAAACGTCTATGATGTTAAAGGCAGGATTATGGAGAATGACCAAGTGGGAACAATGAAGTATGAGAATTCCACCAAAATCTACCAACCAACGGGTATGACATTAAATGCTGCCGGAACACAAAATTATAACAATGATCTAATTCAAAGCATTGCTTACAATGAAAACAACGATCCTGTATTCATCGATGGAGAAAAAGGAGATGTAGCCTTCCAGTATGGCTTGACCAGCATGAGACAAAGAGTTACCTATGGAGGTATTTTCAGTACAGACGGAGAAGGAAAGTTTACCAAATATTATAGTGAAGACGGAAGCTATGAAATCGTAAAAGACAATACTACCGGAAAAGAAAAACATATCATTTATATAGGTGGAATACCATATGAATCAAATATTGTATATTTAAAGGACTTTACAGAGAACAGCGGTTCTTATAAATTCTTGCATAAAGATTATATAGGAAGTATCTTAGCCATCAGTGATGAAGTCGGAAATAAATTAGAACAGAGACATTTTGATGCATGGGGTAACTTCACGCATTTACAGATAGGGAATGGAGCTATTATTACGGATAAGAATATCATTAATAACTCTTCTTTATTAATAGATCGTGGGTATACCAGTCATGAATATTTTGCAGAAGTGGGGATTATTCATATGAACGGTAGATTATACGATCCGCTATTAAGAAGATTCTTAAATGCAGATGAGAATATTCAGGACATATTCAATACCCAGAACTACAATAAATATGGGTATGTATTTAACAATCCATTGATGTATAATGATCCGAATGGAGAGTTTGTCTGGTTTGTCCCTATCATAGCAGCTGTAGTCTCAGAGTTTTTTACTATGTATTATACACAGACTCCGTTTAACGGAGCACGTTTTGTAGGAGGTCTTGCCATGTCATATGCAAGTGCCGGAATAGCAGGAGCAATAGGGGATGTATTTAAAATAGCTTCTGTAGCAGAAACCCTTGGCAAATGGGGAACCATTGTAGCCAGAGCAGGAGCACATGCCCTTACGCAAGGTATTTTTTCCACTGTGCAAGGAGGGAACTTTTGGGGAGGAGCACTAAGTGGAGCTTTTGCCAGTATTTCGGGTGATTTGTTAGGTATGGCTACAGATAACTTAGGGGCCAATAATATATTAAGAAGTGATGGCTTTGCATTGTTTAATGGAGCCGTAAGCGGTGGCATAGGGTCTGTACTTGGAGGTGGAAACTTCTGGATGGGTGCTGGACAAGGGTTGATGGTTACTGCTTTTAATTATCTTGCTCATAAATCTCCAACTACAGATAATTTAGTGGATGACATGGAAAAAATTGGATTAAATCCTAATGCTGTTCCCGATTATTCTAATTTTGATGCTGAAGTAGCAACAATGAAAAAGTTAAGAACAATTAATAATTTAGCAAAAAAGACAGGAAATATTCCTATTAAGGATGGTGGTAGTTCTGGTGATGAAACTAAAGCCCAAATCGCATATAAAACAGATAAAACTAAATTTATACAAGCAGGGAAGCTTATCAAAACAGAAGTTAAAACAACAGTAACTCAAATTACCATATTTAAGGAAGCTTTTACGTCATATCTTAATCTGGCAGGAACTTTTGTTCACGAATTCACCCATGCTATTGATTATATGAGTGGCTATTTTAAGAGAAATCTTACAAAATTTGGTAAGCGCGAAACAACCCGTCTAATGGAAAAAAGAGCATATGAAAGTGGATATAGGGCCGGGGATATAATTCAACAACAACAATATCAAGATTGGCTTAAAAGAAATGGATACTAAAAAATTATTATTATTACTATTGTTTTTTCAGTTTGCTGTTATTTTCTCACAGTCAAATTGTGTTTACCTAACTATTAATAAGGATAAAACCGACAATATATATTTAAAATTTACAAGTAGATGCAAAGAAAAAGTTTTATTATACCAATATGATGAAACTACAAATACAACTTTTAATAATGTTTACGATATTGAAAACATTACCTTATTGAAGCAAAAAATGTACAAAATCAAAAATATTACTGTGGAACAAAATCATAATTATCCTATTGATTATGAAAAAGTAAAAAGTAATTTTATTATTCTAAACCCAAATGAGTCTTATAGCTTTACTTTTCCTTTGCTTATTTTTTTAGAAAAGGATAAATCTACTTATGACAAAAATCAGAATTATTATTTAGTTGATAATAAATATAAGGGAAAAGTCGCACAATTCAGAGTAACTTATAATGCTCAATTTATAAATGAGGGTATTATAAACTTTAAAAATAGTATTTCACTATACCCTCATTCTATTAAATCCAATTACATTAAAATAGTTTTACAGTAGATTAAAATTTAAAAGAAGACCTGCTCAATTTACATTATTAGGCAGGTCTGTTTATAAACTTGCAGCTCATTTATTTTTTATATAGAAGTAGTGAGATAAACCAATGAAGAAACCACTCTTGAGAATAAATATTTTTTCTTCTCTACGATTTTATTTTAACCCGTTCCGGATAAAGCTAGCTATTATAAGTTGGCAGTAGATGGAGAAACCGGATACAGATGTGGAAGATATGATTTTGAAATGAAGAATAATGAATGGGGTAGCGTAGAGGGATTCAAAAGAAATGTTGCAACATTCGGAGGAAAAATACTAAATGGATAAACATATACATTGCCCCAAAAGGTATATTAATGATTCCTACTGTAAGTATGCGGGAGGAACTCCATTTACCATAAGATACAATGGAGTTTTAAAATAGAAAAATGATGAAAAGAATTTATTATTATTTTTTATTCCTGTTATTTTTATAATTTATTCTTGTGATCGAGATAAATCAATGAGATTTAAAACAAGTACAATTATATGGACACTAACAAATATGGAAAATTCCCGTGCCCTTGTTGCGGATATTATACTTACTCTTAAATATAAGGCTGATAATACATTTCAAATATGTCCTGTGTGTTATTGGGAAGATGACGGTATTCAATTTCATGATATTGATTATGATTGCGGAGCAAATACTGTAAGTTTAAGAGAAGCAAAAATTAATTTTGAAAAATACGGAGTAATAGAAAGGCAATTTATAGAATTGGTTCGACCTCCTCTGCAAGATGAAAAAAAATGACATTAGAGCAGAAGAAGTCGGAGATATTAATTCAGAATATCTTTTACTTAGAAGTTTTCTGTAACGAAGATGCATCTCCTTTTTTAGAGATAGCAATTTATAATAAAGAATTATCATTTAAAATCTATACTCTTGAAAAAGATATTGTATTAAAAGTTAATAGCTGATGTACTATTGCCCGCTACGCAAAGTCTGGAGACTTTGCGCCAATAAACAAAAGTAATTTTGTAAACATTCTCCAAAGTCGGGAGATGTCGGAGAACAGGATTCTCTCAAAGCGCATAAAAGGTTTAATACAAATAGAATATTTTTATTAACACAATGATAAATGGCTGCCTTAAAAATAAGGCAGCCATTTTATATAAAAAACCACCGCAAAAGCGGTGGCTAAAAAATCAAATCTAATATGGACTATGTATTATAAATTGGGATTATTTTCAATCTCTTTCAGTGGAATACTGAATAAATAATAGGGGCTATTCGGTACAAACGGAGTCTTGTTCGGAAAATCAAACACGGTGTGACCTTTCCCATCAACGGTTTTTACAGTTCCGTTAGGGGTTGTTATCTGAACTTTGATTGGCTTTCCTTCCGCATCTGTAAACGGTTTTCTTTCTACTGTTCCCTGCGTTCTAATAATATCTGAAAGCGAGAATCCTTCTCCAAACAATTCTTTTCTTCTTTCAATTAAGATTTCCTTTACCACATCATTCTGTGCTAATGATCCTGTATAAGCATCTGCATTTCTGGCAGCTCTCAATTGATTCAAAACAGTTACCGCCTGGGTTACATTTCCATTTCTTGCTTCTGATTCTGCCTCAATCAGGTACATTTCAGCCGCTCTCATATACACAATATCTGCAATAAGAGTAGACTTAAATTTGAACTTAGCATATCTCAACAATCCTTCTCTTCCCGGAAGGCCATCCCATGAGAATAATTGAGATCTGATATCATTGGAATCAAACAGCTTTTTAAAATAAGGATCAGCCATAAAGCTGTAGTAATAACTTCCTGATGAAGATACATCCAGATAATGGAAAGCATAACTTGCATCTGACATTTCCTGGGTCTGTGCATGTCCCCAGATCCATTCACCGTTATTAATGTCATTGAATCCTTCTTTATACTTTTCCGGAGTCATCAATGCAAAACCTTCTCTTGCTGTTTTTGCAGCTGTTGCAGCTTTACTCCACTCCCCTGTATTCAGATATACTCTTGCTAAAATACCGTTCACTACGTTGCGGTTGATTTTATCTTTGTTATTTCTTGTATAGTTCTTTAACAAATTATCCGCATCTGCAAGATCACTTTTAATTAAAGTATAAACATCCTCCAGACTGGATTTTTTCTTTGTAGCAGAGCCTGTTGTTGAAGGTTCCGTATAAATTGGCGCAACTAATGCAGATTTATCTTTAAGATAGCTAAACTGATAAAAGCTGGCAATATTCAGATAACAGAAAGCACGTAATGCCTTTGCCTGCCCCTTTACCTGGTCCTTTTTTGCCTGGCTACCTTCCGAAGCATCAATTTTTGCAATAACATTATTCATATTATTGATGGTGGAATACAGCATTGTCCAGATAAATAACGGACGACCGACTGTGTTATTCACCATTTCCGTGAAATCATAAGTAGATGAGAAACCATATTTATTGGTTAATACAGCCACATCGCTTCCCATCGCATCACTTGCCCTTAAAACAGTTGAATATCCGATATTAGCATATGTAGTTCCATCATTATTGAATTTTGCCCAGGTTCCATTAATAACCGTTTCTGCACTTTCCGCGGTTTTGAAAACCTCAACACTGTTTGCCTGATCTGTAGGAGCAGTATCCATCTCACTTTCACAACTTGTGAGTGACCATAATCCTAGTAAAGCAAAAGATAAATATTTTAAATTTTTCATTGTTTCAAATTGTTAAGGGTTAAAACGTTGCCTGAAGACCAAAAGTGATTGTTCTCATTGCCGGATATCTGTAGTACGTTGTTCCGTCCAGCGCCTGTTCAGGATCCATTCCTTTATGTTTATAGAAGGTCAGAAGATTCTCTGCCTGCACATAAATTCTGAATTTCTTTAATCCGATCGTTTCAAAGTAATCAGAAGGTAACGTATATCCTAAACTCACATTTTTAAGTCTTGCATACGTTCCTGAATAAAGGAATCTTGTAGACTGTGAAGTCCAGTTATTCGTTTTTGTGCTTAAAGCAGGAACATCTGTATAAGGATTTTCCGGGGTCCATCTGTTCAGCATTTCTGTCCCCCATGCACGTCCGCCTAAGTTTCCGCTGTGAAGGATGGAAGCATAATCTGTATCCAGGATCTTTCCACCAATTTTAAATGTCAGTAACGCTGAAAAATCAAAGTTTTTATAATTGATGCTTGTACTCACTCCTCCAGTTAATTTAGGCAAGGCAGAACCTTGTAAAATCTTTGTAGCTTTAGCATATTCTGAAGTGGTTCCTTCCACCATATTTCCGTTAGCATCCTTAGTAATGGTTTTCCATAATGGTTTTCCGTTACTTGGGTCTACCCCGGCCCATTCCTGAAGGTAGAAATCGTATACAGAACCTCCCAGGTTCAGCTGTTTAGTTGTTCCTACCACAAGCGGTCCTCCAGGTAGTTTTGTAATTTTATTATTTAAAGTACTCAGGTTAATGTCAACATTCCACTGGAAATCACTGGTTTTTACAGGGGTGGTGAATAATGAGAATTCAAAACCTGTATTCTTGATTGTTCCAACGTTCGCCGGATAGTCGCTTATTCCTAAAGACGGAGCAACCGGTACATTAAACAGAAGATCTTTACTTTTTCTTTCAAAATACTCAACATTTCCCTTAATCCTGTTATTAAGGATTGCAAACTCTAACCCTACATTCAGGTTAAGATTAGTTTCCCATATCAGATTAGGAGTGCCTACTTTTTCCAATGTCTTCCCAGGTTCACCGGCAAGAGGGAAATCCTTATATAATTCCTGATAAGCATAATACAGCGCTGAACCATTTGGCTTCTGTAACTTATCATTCCCCTGACCTCCGTAACTAGCACGCAATGTTAAAAGATTGAAAAAATCCAGATTTCTGATAAACTCTTCACTTGAAAGCTTCCAGGATCCTCCTACAGACCAGAATGTACCCCATCTGTTTTCTTTTGCAAATCTTGAAGAACTGTCTGCTCTTGTTGAAGCAGATAAGAAATATTTATTGTCAAAATCATATTCAACTTTTCCAAGGAAACTTAATAGACTCAGTTTATCACTTTTACCGCCAAAACTTACTAACAGGGATGCTGCATCAGGCTCATAATAGTTAGGTAGTGAAAAGCCTTGTCTGCTGCCGGAAATGATCTGATAATCATATTTATAAAATTCCTGACCTCCCAATACATTAATATGGTGTTTCCCAAATCTTTTGTCGTAAGTTAAAATATTACTGGTTGTATAAGAAAGTGTTCTGCTGTTGGATTTGGAGACAGAACCTCCCGTTTCTTTTCCTTGCCCAAGAAGTGGATTTGTATAATAATGTTCATTATAGCTAACCACATCAATAGAAAAGCTTGACCTGAACTTCAATTCAGGAATGAACGTAAATTCCATAAAACCTTTTCCTGAAAAATTATCGATCTTATTTTCATTTTTATCCAAAGGTAGACTGGCTGCCTGATTCTGGTTCTGAAGCGCTGCAGTAGGTCTGTATTTTCCAAAATCATAAACCTTGTTTCCTTCAGCATCCAATACATAAGAACCATCAGGATTTCTTTCATAATAAGGATAGAAAGAAGGAATTGCTCTTGCAGCCTGAATAATATTACTGGATTTAGAATCCGAAGAAGTAGGAGCCTGCTGGATACTGTTGGTATAACTTAAATTTGCTCCGACATTCAGCCAGCTTTTAACCTCAGAATTGATCTTTAATCTGGTATTGTATCTTTTAAAGCCTGATTCAATAGCCATTCCTTTATCATCCAGATATCCTAATGAGAAGAAATAATTGCTTTTTTCACTTCCTCCGCTGATATCAAGATCTACCTGGTTTCTGGAAGCAACCCTCTGCAAAATATCTCTCCAGTCATCATTCCATAAAGCCTTTGCTCCTGGTAATAGTTTGCCGTCTGTTCCTACAGGTTTTGGGTAATTAACACCATAAGGATTAATTCCTAAGTTGGAAATAATATTATCTGTTGCCATCTGGGCTGCCTGCTGGGCATTGATCTGGCCGGACTGGTAACCATTCCTCATTGCTTCCCAGTACAATTGGAAATACTGATCCGTATTCACCTGCTCGTAATCTTTTACCGCTCTTCCAGAGAACCCCTGGCTGATATTCAGATTCACTCTGGCTTCTCCTTTTTTACCGGATTTTGTAGTAACAATTATAATTCCGTTTGCTCCTCTTGAACCATAAAGAGCACTTGCTGTAGCATCTTTTAAGACACTGATAGATTCTATATCGTTAGGACTTATCGCATTGATATTCCCATCAAAAGGAATTCCGTCCACAACATATAAAGGCTCACTGGAAGCACTTACCGATCCTACTCCTCTGATTCTGATTGTAGAAGTTGCTCCAGGCTGTCCTGAAGCCCCGGTAACCTGAATCCCGGGCACCTGTCCTTCCAATGCTTTTGTTACATTGGTTACAGGTCTATTATTAATTTTATCGCTGGAAATGGTTGCCACTGAACCGATATAGCTGTTTCTTTTTGCCTTTCCATAGGCTACCACAACTACTTCATCAATCTCCTTTTCTTTAAGGGTATCTTTTTTCGGTTTGGAATTCTGTGCGTTTACACTTACAATTCCCAGGAAAAACACTGCAACTGGTGGAATCCAGACTTTAGAACTAAATAGATTTTTACTAATCATAATCAATTTTGTTTACCATATACTAAAATTTTACCCTTTACTGAAAAGTCAGCAAAGGGCATCGATAAATACGATAAACCAAATGCTTATTTTTCCTTTAAAGGCTGAATGTAACACCTTACGTAATGCAGGTTGTCAAGATATCATTGGGTCAGTTCCCTCCATCTTTCTTTATAAGCCGATCGAAATATGGATGCAAAGCTATAAACTTTTAGTCTATAAAACAAGTAGACTTATTGATATTTTATAATAATTTTTCAAAAATTAGCATATATTTTTACTAAAAACCTTTATAAAAAGAAGTTACAGAGATTATCATTTTCTCAAACATGACAAATATCATTATTAATAATTCAATGAATAAAAACTCTTATTTGGCAGAACTTTTTGACTTTAAATCCAAAAAACTTTTTAATTTTATACAATGAAAGTTTTGATTATAAATGGGCCAAATCTGAACCTTTTAGGTACCCGCGAACCTGAGATCTATGGAACCGTTTCCATGGAAACTTATCTGGAGAACTTAAAATCTGAGTTTCAAACTCATGAATTAAGCTATTACCAGTCCAATATTGAAGGAGAGCTTATCAACAGGCTTCAGCAAGATGATTTTGATGCAGTGGTAATTAATCCGGGAGCTTTTACCCATTACTCCTATGCTATCGCTGACTGCCTGAAGAATATCAGAAAACCTAAAATAGAAGTTCACATCAGTAATATTTACAAAAGAGAAGAATTCAGACAAAAATCTGTTACTGCAGCCAATACCGATGCTGTTTTATCAGGATTCGGAATGGATGGATACCGATTGGCTATCCTTAGTTTAAAGTAAAGAAATGATAAATCAGCTGATTTATACTGGATATAATATTTAGCTCGCAGGTTTAGCAGATTAGGCAGATTTTAATTGTATTAGTTTGTATTTACCCCGCGACCATCTGCGAAATCTGCCTGATCCGCGAGAGATAAAAATAAAAAAGCCTCATCAATGATGAGGCTTTCTATTTGTATATATCTATGATTAAATAGCTTGTCCCTGTAATTGAGGTCCTGCCGCAATTAATCTCTTACCTTCTTCAGTATTACAATACTGCTCAAAGTTTTTAATATATCTTGACGCAAGATCTTTTGCTTTTTCTTCCCATTCTGAAGCGTTAGCATATGTATCTCTAGGATCTAAAATGCCTGCAGAAACGTTTGGCAATTCAGTAGGAATTTCAAGGTTCATGATTGGAACCTGAGTTTTAGGGGCATTATCGATAGAACCATCAATAATAGCATCAATAATAGCTCTTGTATCCTTTAAAGAAATTCTCTTACCAGTACCATTCCATCCAGTGTTTACCAAATATGCTTTAGCGCCGTGTTCTTTCATTTTACCAATTAATGTTTTAGAATACATTGTTGGGTGTAATGTAAGGAATGCTTCACCAAATGCCGGAGAGAAAGATGGCTGAGGTTCAGTAATTCCTCTTTCAGTTCCTGCTAATTTAGAGGTATATCCGCAAAGGAAGTGGTATTGAGCCTGGTCTTCATTCAGGATAGAAACCGGAGGTAGTACTCCGAATGCATCCGCTGAAAGATAAACGATCTTCTTAGCATGACCAGCCTTAGATGGCAATACAATTTTGTTAATATGATAAATTGGATAAGAAACCCTTGTATTTTCTGTGATAGATCCATCAGTATAATCTGCTACTCCATTCTTGATCACAACATTTTCAAGAAGTGCATCTCTCTTGATTGCAGCAAAAATATCCGGTTCTTTTTCTTCTGACAGGTCAATTACTTTAGCATAACATCCACCTTCGTAATTAAATACTCCATTGTTATCCCAACCGTGCTCATCATCACCAATAAGATATCTTTTCGGATCTGCAGACAAAGTAGTTTTTCCAGTTCCTGAAAGACCAAAGAATAAAGCTACATCACCTTTTTCGCCTACGTTAGCTGAACAGTGCATAGAAGCCATTCCTTTTAATGGAAGATAATAGTTCATCATCGCAAACATACCTTTCTTCATTTCACCTCCGTACCAGGTACCACCAATGATCTGTAGTTTTTCAGTAAGGTTAAACATGATGAAGTTCTCAGAATTCAATCCTTGAGCTTCCCAGTTAGGATTTGTTGTTTTAGAACCGTTGATTACTGTGAAATCTGGTTCTCCAAAGTTTTCAAGCTCATAGTGAGAAGGACGAATGAACATATTAGTAACAAAATGTGCCTGCCAAGCTACTTCAACGATAAATCTTACTTTAAGTCTAGTATCTGCATTCGTTCCGCAGAATGTATCTACTACATAAATCTTTTTAGATCCAGCAAGCTGGTTCAGCACTAGCTCTTTACAAGACCCGAAAATTTCCGGCGTTGTAGGCAAGTTTACTTTACCATCCCAGAAAATTGTGTCTCTTGTAACATCATCCTGAACAATATATCTGTCTTTAGGTGAACGACCTGTGAAAATTCCTGTTTTTACCGATACCGCGCCCGATTCCGTAAGTTCCGCTTTCTCAAACCCCTGATTTTCAGGAGAAACTTCAGCCTGATACAATTCTTCATAAGAAGGATTATACACTACTTCATAGTTTCCTTTAATCCCTAATTTCTCTAAATCCTGGATGATTTTAGTGTTTTTCATTTTACTTATATTTTCTATTTCTTTATTGTCCTCAACAAAAATAATATTAATTATTTGTTAAAGGTGGTTTAAATATACTGATATAAGTCAGAATGGCAAATAAAAAAACAACCTTGTAAAACACTGATTATAAGTCAATTAAATCTGACCATTCAAAAACGGTAGTAAATCCTTTCTCCCAAAAATAGTCTTTAAAGCCCCCAAATTTGGCACTCATCACGAAATCTCCGCCCCAAGCCCCTAGACTTTTTACAAATACGGGGCAGTCTGAAAATATCCTGTCCTTAACTGTAGGAATTTCAATAAAATCGGAAATTTTACGCTCATGAATCATCATTAGTCCTGAAAAGGTTTCCAATTCGTTGCATAATAAAATTTTCTTTGTGATATCTGAAAATTCATTTACCAATTCCTGAGACTTCTTTTTTGATTTATAAAGACTGATTCCTTCCCTGCTATCCTGTTTCTGATTTAAATGAATAAAGATCAACTCATTTTTAAAGGCAGGATTAAAATCTACCTTCTCATATCTGATCTCCGGTTTACTCTGAAAAAGGACCGCAGATTTTTCTTTTGCAACAGCAATATCATATCCGCTCCCACCCAAACTTATCCTATTTAGATAGAACGGATCAATTTCAGCCCATTCTGAAAGATTGTTCATTAATGTTGAACTGCTTCCAAGGCCAAAATCAGCAGGAAACTGAAGGTTTGTCTTTAAATGATAAGTAAAGTTGTTTTTGAATTTTGTAATGGAAAGCTGCTGAACATTCTTTAATGTTTTTAAAATGAATTCAGCGCTTGATGGAATATTGGTTTCCAGGATCTGCCAGTTCTGATAATCAATGACAGCTTTTAACCAGGGTTTGTTCTGATGGAATGCTTCCCAGAAAATCAAAGACTGGTGATCATCTTTTTCTTCAAAGAAAAACTCTTGTCCCAGCCTGGTAGGTACCGCTAGGACAAGAGCTCCATCAATTGCGAAATATTCTGAAGTAAGCATAAGCTTGCCCGGTGAAAATATCGCGTTCATATTTTTTTTATTAGATAGCAGAAGTAGATTCTACAGATGCATCAATTTTTTTGATTAATCCCTGAAGGGTTTTTCCTGGTCCAACCTCCACAAAGTTAGAGGCACCGTCTTTAATCATGTTCTGTACAGACTGAGTCCATTTTACAGGGCCTGTAAGCTGATCGATAAGATTTTGTTTGATCTCATCAGGATTAGTAACAGCTGTAGTGGTGATATTCTGATATACAGGAATAGTAGCTTTTCTGAATTTTGTATTTTCGATAGCAGCTGCCAGTCTTTCCTGAGCCGGCTGCATCAATGGTGAATGGAAAGCCCCGTTTACCGGTAATAGTAAAGCTCTTTTTGCTCCTGCTTCTTTTAGCTTCACACAAGCTTCTTCTACTGCAGGTGTTTCTCCTGAAATCACCAATTGCCCCGGACAATTGTAGTTTGCCGGAACCACGATTCCACTGATCTGTGCACAGATTTCTTCAACTTTGGCATCTTCAAGACCTAAAATAGCTGCCATTGAACTTGGATTGGCATCACAAGCTTCCTGCATCGCTTTAGCTCTTTCAGAAACTAATTTCAAACCATCATCAAAAGATAGAACCCCATTAGCAACCAATGCTGAGAATTCTCCTAAAGAATGTCCTGCCACCATTTCAGCTCCAAGACCATTTACAGCTTTTAAAGCTGCTACTGAATGTATAAAAATTGAAGGCTGGGTAACCTCTGTTTTCTTAAGATCTGCATCTGTTCCGTTAAACATAATGGAAAGAATGTCGAAACCTAAAATTTCATTGGCAGATTCCATCAGATCTTTAATATCTTTTCGAGAATCATACAATTCTTTTCCCATTCCTACGAACTGAGAACCCTGCCCTGGAAATACAAGTGCTTTCATGTATTGAATTAAATATTATGCAAATATAACTATAATGTTAACAATATCCTTTTAAACCAAGATAAATCATCTAAGGTACCAACCTGATTACTCTGTACCCTGTATTTACATAAGCACCGTTTGCCTTAGATTTTACAAACTCGAATTTGGTCGCAAGCTGAGTCTGCACTTTATTCATCTGTTTGAAGATTTCTCCTTTTCTGTTTTCTCTTGTCAGCATATCATTAACAACATCAAAACCTACGATAGCATATTTGGGTGGAGTCTTACAGTATTTACTTTTATAAGCTGCCAGAATTTCTTTTTCAAAACCGCCATCTGTATTGATCTTTCTGTCCATAAGATATACCAGACTTGCCTGGCTCAAATCATCTACTTTCTTTTCAAAGGCCGGAGAATAGAACATACTGAAAGCTTTTACTCCCTGCACTTCTTTAGAAAGAGCAATTACTTTATTAGCAAAGGCTTCTCCCATATCGTCATTAGCTAAAACAGCAATAACCGGAGCAGATTGCCCTGTCATCATATTTTGATCCAGCTGAATATCAGCAGGAGAATTGACAATAACAATATTAGGATTTTTCACTGCTTTTTCAAGCCCTGCTTTAATGTAGTTCGCATTTTCTTTTTTGGCATCTGCTACTACATATATTTTTTGATCTGAATATACTGCTTTAACTTCTTCTACAAGTTTATCTGCATAGGTTTGATTATTTGTTTCAACAATAATCAAATTGCTATAATTATATAATTCCGGTGTGTTGGCAAATGGTGCTACTACAGGAATTTTTTGATTTTTTGTAAAATCCAATACATCAATTACATTAGACTTAAAGAATGGTCCAATGATAAGATCTGTATTTTCAGGATTGATCTGTGTAAGAGAGTTTTTGAAAGAAGCTTCATTCCCTGAATCCACAATTTTCACATCCAGCTTCTGCCCTCCTCTTGCATTTCTTTCAATGGCAAGCTTAGCACCTGTTAAGAAATCAAGAGCCATTCCTCTGTATTGGGTTTCATTGGTACTGTATCCGAAAGGAAGCATCAATACTACACTTAAGGCATCACCGTTTTTCTTAACATAAGCAGGGTCCTGTTTTTTGATTTTCAAAACCATTCCGGATTTTAATCCTTTTGAAAGCTCAGGGTTAAGGGCGATTAATTCATCAATACTTACTCCAAACTTATTTACAATAGAGAATACTGTATCTCCCTGCTGAACAGTATAGGTAACATAGTCATCACCAACTGCAATATTATTGGAAACTGTTGAAGAATTCTCATTCTCCGAATCCACTTTAGCTTTTGAGCTGGTAGTTTCAGCTACGGGATCTGTATTAACCTTTTTTATTTTAATGGTTTCACCAGGTTTTAACCCTTTTTCTTCCAATCCTGGATTTAAGGTATAAAGATCCTGTTGACTGATTCCAAACTGTTTTGTAATTCTATAATAATTATCTTTAGGCTGAATCACATAAGACTCGCCTTCTAGAGCGGGTGTAGATGTTACTGGTTTTTCAACAGGAGTTTCTACAGTTTTAACAGAAGTAGCAGTTACTGTAGGCTGATCTCCGCCATATTTTTTGATACTGGTAAGAGGTAATGTGATCTCATCCCCAATCTTCATGTGAGAATCCAGTTCAGGATTCAGCTTTCTCAGGTCTGTTTCAGAGATTCTGTATTGTTTTGTAATACCATAGATAGTCTGCTTAGGCTGCAAAATAATTTTACCCACCGGAGTTCCCGCAATGGTACCTACTTTTTCAGGTACAGCTGTTTTAGGAGCAGCCGGAGCAGTTACTGTTTTTTCTGTTTTTATGGTTAAAACATCACCGATAGCCAGCTTGCCATCTTTATGCTTAGGGTTTAGTTTCAGCAATTCATCTACAGTCATTCCATACTTCTTTGCAATGTTGTAGGGGTTATCACCTTGTACAACGGTATGCGATTTCTGGGCTGAAACTCCCAAAACCATACATAAACTGGATAGAATAAAAAACCTCTTTATCATATTCGATAATTATAATTTACAAAAATACTTCTTTAAAATTAAATGGCAACAATTATTAATTTGGAATCTTGAACCACCATCTCTTCCAAACAATTTTCAAGCCATGGATAGCCTTCATCCGAAAAGAATACGCTAAAGTTGAAAACTCTTTCCTGCCACGTTTTGGAAGGATGTACATCTAAAAACAGATTTTCAAGCCTTTCCAATAATTCGTTCTGCTTTATTTTTTCTGCATGAAGAAGACGTTTTTTCATTCTTTTAAATGATTTCAGTTGTCTTACTTCTTCTGCTTTCACCATATTTCCAAAGGATTTTTCGGTAGTTTCTGCAGATACTTTTAATTCTGCAAAGTTGTTAACCAAAATTTCTTCTTTTGTATCGAGTAATTTTAAAATAGGATTATCCTTTAAAATCTTACGATTGGTAATCCCTGTAAAATTCTGGAAAAAATCTTCTATTTTAAGATCCAATTTTTCAATTTTCCCCAAGGTTTTCTCTTTCAGGAAAAGCATGGAGTTCCTTGGTATCAGGATAGGGAACGGAATATTTAATTTTGAGAAATAATCTTTAAGTTCCAGCCAATACATTATTTCAGCATTTCCTCCTATATAGGCAAGGTTTGGAAGCACTTTTTCCTGATAAACGGGACGCATCAAAGCATTGGGACTAAATTTTTCCGGATGATGATTGAGTTCAGCAATAATTTCCTCTTCTGTAAACCGGATATTTGTATCTACAACAGTATATTTTTGCCCGTTAAAATCAATTCTGTCTCTGGTTTCGGAAAGATAAAAAAGATTAATCTCCCTAGGGTTCACCTGAACTTTCCCATATTTTTCAGTCAGGAAATCTACTTTATTCTTTGACGTTTTTTGTAAACTGAAATGAAGCAGTTCATCTTTAAAAACATTTTTAATCTGCTCTTTCAGCTCTTTTGAATCTCCGTCCAGCATCAATAATCCGAATTCTGAAAAAAGACGGTTCACCAAAATCTGAATAGCCTGTGTTAAAGTATTTCCAATTTTATAGGCTTCTTTCAACATTAAGATCAATTCGGTTCCGAAAACAGAATCTTTGAATTCTTCTTCAAATTCAGAAATAAAATAAGTATCATTAATCTTAATTCTACCTACAGGACCTCCGGACTTTTCATTAATTTCATAATAGTTATTCTCCGTTTTAAAGTGATTGATCTCTGCAAAATCGTGATCTTCGGAAGCCATCCAGTATACAGGAACAAAATTAAAATCCGGAAAATATTCTTTAAGATAGGTACAGGTTTTTATGGTCTGTAAAATTTTATAAACAAAGAAAACAGGCCCTGAAAATAAGTTTAACTGATGTCCTGTTGTAATTGTGAAGGTATTTGCCAGTCTTAGATTTTCAATATTCTCTTGCTGCTTTGAGGAAAGTGTAAGGCCAGACAACTGTTTTGTAAACACATCAGATAATATATCCCTCTGCTCTGCAGAAAAGGAATCCTTTTTCAGATGGATCTGCTGTCTAAAATGCTCCACAGAAAATATTTTATCTTCAAAACCCTCAATATTCTGATTCAAAAAGTCTTTTACTAATTGAGGTATACTTTCTATATCATTAAATGATATTTTATTAATTGTTTTCAACCTGTATAATTTTTAGTTGAACAAATACCACACAATTCCGATATTCAATCTGAAATCATAAACCGGATAGTGTGGAAATGCATAAGCTTTGTTATTAGAAATCACGGTTCCTATCTGCTGCCCTTCTATGAAAAAGAACATTTTTTTCACTTTCATATTAATGTATACGTCAGCAATAGGCTGTCCTCCAATTGAGAATGAATTAGCGCCTGGAAGAATATATTCATTAAGAACCGGGAAATATTCTCTTGAATTAAATTTAGAGAAATAATATACTTTAAGTCCCGCTTGTATTTCTGCGGCCTTTTTAAAAGCCTGGGTCTGATAAAAGAAGTTGGCTCTTCCAATAAAACTAGGCATTGGCAGCAGATTTTTGTTTGTTAGGGCATTCTGAAAATGTAGTCTTGTATTCAAATGGAATTTTCCATAGCTGAAAGTAGCATCGCCTCCGATCTGAGAAATATTCAAAGAGTTTTCACTTTGCTTAGGCGCTGCATTACTGTCAAAATAGGTATAATTATCAATTCTGAAGTAATTGGCGAAAAGTTCTGTTTTAAACCATTTCAGGTTGATACTTCCTCCAAGTTCCATCACAGATTGGTTCTTCGCATTTTCAAGATAATAATTGAAGTTATTATAAATAGAGGTGTTGAGTAAGTAATTAAAAGAAGGATAAGCACTCTGGAAATTCACCTTTGCATTTACAAAATAATCTTTTATTGGTTCAAACTTCAAATTATTGGTAGTTTTTAAATAGCTCTTAAACTGGCTTCCGTTTGAAAACTCAAGGAACGAGTTTAATTGAATTTTATCCCAAAGTTTCACCTGAAGATTTCCCACAGCTCCAATTCTGTTTTCTTTAAGTTCATTAGGAAAAGGAACACCATTGACTGCCACAATATCATTAATTCCAAATTTAATCATCTGATAACGGACACCGGCATCTAACTTGAATTTCTCATTATCAAAAACCAAGCTTAAAGTATTACTCAGATTGCTGGAGTATTTTTTTGTTGTCAAAGGAAATCCATTTACTAAATCTGCAGTAGTTTTATACCAGTATTGTTCCAGGGCACCTTGATTATAATAATATTTATTTCCCTGATGAAAAATGGTATGCCTGATACGGAATGGAAATTTTTCAGCATTGAAAGGAGTAAACTGGTGGCTCAGATAATACCTTCTGTAAGCAAATTGTGAACTTGTTGATGCCAGATTAACCTGAGCATTCTGTCTGTTCTTATAATTGCTGTCGCCACTTTGAAACAGGTTGTCTTCGGTAATCCCGCCACTTTCCTGATTGTTAACATTCTGATGAAGGTAATGTGCAAATAATTCATAGTTTCCGTTTTTAGAAACATAATGCCCTGAAAATATGGTATTGTTATTCGCCGCCAGTGAATTTCTGTAAAGCCCTTGTGAACGAAGTCCCATATATTCAATCGCAAAATTGAATCTTTTACCTATATTTTGAGTATAGGTAGACCTTAATGCGGCACCATTTCTCATTGCATTATGATAGATAAAGGTTGCAGTAGGTGTTTTTACATCATAATATTTCACATCATTTGCTCCCAGAATCATATAAGATTTATTAGAAGGTAATAAGGATAAATTCTGCTCTGTATTCATTTCAAATACAAGAGGGTTAAACCCTGCTCCTATATTGGCAGGCTGCACTCTCCCGAAATTATCATTGTTGTTATATTGTGAAAAAATATAAGTTTTATCAAAAGTCATTACCGTATCAAAAACTTTCTTTTCTGAAAACTGGGTTTGATATTGATAATCATTGATGGTAGGTTTAAAAATTTTCAGGGAATCTTTCTTGCCGGAGTCTATGACCAGAGTATCTTCCGGTTTCTTAGATGTTTTGGCATCTTCTGTTTTAACAACCTGTGCACTGGCAGCGAAGCCAAAGAAAGTGATTATGAAAAGGATATACTTCATTATTCATTATTGTTCAGCAAAAATAAGAAATAATAGTAAATAAAAGAGATGGTCCTTAAATAGCAAGGATAATAATATTTTGTTCTAAAAAACAATTAAAACTGTATATGATCTACTTCTTTTAATTATTAGAAAAAACTATAGGCTGAATACTATATTTTTTATGAAGCTTTAAAATTGAAATTTTAATATTCAAATCATATTAAAATTGTAGAACATTTATCTTAATTAAGGAATAGTAACAAAAATTCAAATTCTTATAAAAAAATCAGAATAGGAACTTTCCTATTCTGATTTAAATTATTTAAGCAATAAAAAACAGTTATTTTTTTAGTAGTATTTACAATAACTATTCTCTTTATTTACCATTATTTACAGATTCGTCAATATTTGGATTAGCATCAATTTCTGCTTGAGGCACTTTCAATACAAATCTTTTATCGTCCGGTGCAAGATTTACAACAATTCTATGATTTGAAGATCTTGTAATTCCTCTTCTTAATCGCTTAGCATCAAACCATTCAACACCATTCTCTCCATACATTTCTTTTCTTCTCTCAATAAGAATTTCTTCTAGTAAAGCAGATCCCGTATTAGTTGATTTTACAGCTGCTGCATCACGGTTCTTTTGCAATGTAAATAATAAATCATGCGCAGCCGTAGTTTTTCCTTGATTATATAAAGCTTCTGCTTCGATTAAAATCATTTCAGGATATCTAATGATTGGCACATCAGAACCAAAATTAAATTTAAATTTAGTTGTAGTATATGATCTCCAGTCATTTTGAGGCATTTTTGTAAACAATTTTCTAACGTCTGTATTAGAGAATAAGTTAACAAAATTACTATTTACATAGGTTGTTCTATAACCAGTTGTTGTAAAGTCTGTGAAAGGGAAAATAGCAGTATAATAATATGCAGACTGATCATCACTTTGTGGGGATGCAAAAAGCCAATCAGTATTATTCATTTCATTGAATCCATTTCCATACTGAGAAGCATTAAGAACAGCTGCCGGATTACCTCCATAGGCATTATGAGCAGCTTGCTCAGCCTTTACCCAATTACCCATCACCTGATATACTTGTGCTTGAAGAGCATAAGCTACTTCTTTATTCATGTAAGATTTATCTATTCTATCATAAGAACCTAAAGCTACAGCTTTATCTAAATCAGATAAAATGAACTCATACATCTCTTTCATTGTAGACATTGGTCTACCTTCTAGAGAACCACCTTCTCTATATATTGGAGGTGCAGGTAAGTTAGGATCAAACGTATAAGTTTGTTGAAATTCTAAACTTAGTTGAAAATACAGAAATGCTCTATAGGCATAACCTTGTGCTAAGAATGCATTCCTTTCATCCTCTGTCATATCAGCTTTACTATTCTTTACTCCTTCAATAAATAGAGTAAATCTACTTGCTAATTCATAAGGAAACTGCCAGCTAAATAAAGTTCGTCTATAAGTTGGTTCTCTGTTAGTCTGCTCATAATCACTTCCAAACCAATTATTAGATTGAATAAGATCATTACCTTTTAAACTTCTTGTAAAGAAAATTGATCCTAAGTTTGCCGTATCTACACTTGTATATTGACCTCTTGACTGTCTGATAATACCTGCCATAACAGCGGTAATACCTTCCTTAGAACCAAATGCCACCTGCTCACTAACCAGATCTGTAGCTGTTGGATTATCCAAAAAGTCATTTGAACAACCTGTCATTCCCAAAGAAGAAGCTACAACACCTATTATTAATATTATTTTTTTCATTGTTAATTAAATTTAGAAAAATTAGAACCCAAGTTTAAATCCGAAAGAAATAGTTCTAAGGTTATATGATCTATTATTCACAGTACCAGCAAAAGACTGTTCTGGATCAATCCCTTTATGAGACTGCCATGTCCAAAGATTATCTGCTTGAACATATAATCTAAAATCACTTATTCCTAACTGTTCCACATGTTTACGAGGGAAATTATATCCTATCGTAAGAGCCTTTAATCTTATATAATCATTTTTAAATAACCATCTACTTGAGGTACTACTAAAATCATTTTGTGTAGAAGTAAGAACAGGAATATCAGTAATATCACCTGGGTTTTTCCACCTCCCATCAATATCTGCTGATATTTGTCTTCCTGGGCTATCTGCAACAAGTAAATTAGCGTATTGAGTATCTAAGATATATGATCCAAAACTAAAATTAAATAAGAAATTCAAATCAAATGATTTATATTTAAAATAGTTTGAGAAACCTCCTTGAATATCTGGTAATGCACTTTTTTCACTGAAGTATCTTGTTGCCTCTCCGTATACTTTAGTTGTTGTTTTTCCTGTTATATTTCCATTAGTATCCTTAACATCTTTATACCACATCATATATCCATCATTAGGGTCAACACCTGCATAGTCCTGAATCCAAAAATCATATAAGCTTCTTCCCACTTCCCATCTCTTTGTTCCACTTACGAAATTTCCTCCTTCCAATTCTTTGATTTTATTTTTATCAAATGAAAAGTTAAGATTAGTGGTCCAGGTAAAGTTTTCATTTCGAATGTTTGTTGAATTAATTCCAAATTCCCAACCATAGTTTTCAATTTTCCCAGTGTTAAGGAGAATAGATGAAAATCCTGTTGATGGTGAAAGTGGTTTAGGATATAACAAATCAATTGATTGCTTTTTATAATAATCAATTGTTACATTTACTCTTTTAAACAGTTCAAAATCAGTTCCAATATTTAATGAAGACGTCGTCTCCCATGTTAGTCTCGGATATCTAGTATTTACCATATATATTCCCGCCTGATCCAGGTTAGAATATCCTGTGTTATATCCATTTACATAAGGAAAGTATTCAGAAGAAATCGTACCCTCAGAGTTGGCGGCATTTTGGGCGTTTAGCGTACCATTATTTCCTAACTCACCATAAGAACCTCTGAATTTTAAATAACTAACAATATCATTCTTAAAGAAATTTTCTTTTGATACAACCCAAGAACCTCCAATTGAATAATAATCACCCCATCTTGTATCTGCGGAGAACCTTGAAGAACCATCTTTTCTATATGATGCTTCTAAGAAATATTTATTTTGATAGTTATAAGCAAATCTTCCTAAAACAGAAACAATTCTATCTTTGGATAAGTTTCCTGAAACACTTTCTGGTTTTGTTGAGCCGGAATGATAAAATACGTTTGGTAAAAATCCTGTGGATTGTGTACCAATTGGAGAATAGTCAAGCTGATAAGCTTCAAAAATACCATCTACATTGAAATTATGATCTCCAAATGATTTCTGATAATTTAAGATATTCGAAACGTTAATTGTCTGTGTAATATCTCTATTTGTACTTACCCTACCGCTTACATTAGCAGCAGCTCCATACAAACTGTTATTATATTGATAACCATCAAATGTATACATTTGATATCCAACCAATAATTTATTTTTTAATCCTTTAAAGATTTCAGCTTCAAGATACCCTGATAGGTTCAGATCATATCTCTTATTATTAATTTTATTATTGAAAAATACACCTGGTACATTTTCATTATTGAAAACAGGCCTATTTTCATTCAGCCCATTTCCATTTGCTCCATAATCATATATAGGCGCACCATTGCTATCAAGCATTAAATGTCCGGTCTGATCTCTTCTATAGACAGGATAAATCGGAGCTACGTTATAAATCCATTGGATAGCTGATGTAAATGAATTACCTGACTGTGTAGGATAATTTTGTGAAGATACAGCAAAAGATGTATTAACACCTGCTTTCAACCAACTCATCACTTGAGACTCTAAGTTAAGTCTTGTTGTAAATCTTTTAAAATATGAACTTACAACCGAGCCTTCTTGATCTAGATAATCTGTAGAAAAGAAATAAGTTGTGTTCTCACTACCTCCTTGTAATGTTAATTTGTAATCATTTCTCACAGATGACCTGTTCAAAATTTCTTTTTCCCAATCTGTATTCCATAACAATTGAGATCCAGGTACAATTTTTCCATCAAGTCCAACAGGATTCCCAGTACCATAAGGGTTATATCCTAGAGTTGGAATTAGGTTATTTGTAGCATAGGTAGCAGCTACATTAGGCGCATCACCGACTTTAATTCTAGAATTTCTTAAAGCTTCCCAATACAATTCAAGATAATTTCCTGCATCAACAAATTTATACATGTTTACAGCAGGAGAAGAAAATCCTGTTTGAGCTGAAAACTCTAGACGAGGAGCTTGATTCTTTCTACCTTTTTTTGTATTAATTAGAATAACTCCGTTTGCCCCTCTAGAACCATATAATGAAGTTGAAGAAGCATCTTTAAGCACGTTGATAGATTCTACTTGATCTTGGCTAATAGAGTTAATGTTTCCATTAAATGGAACTCCATCAAGAATAATTAAAGGGTTAGTAGAAGCGTTGATAGATGCTGTACCTCTAATTTTAATCAGTGGATTCTCTCCAGGCTGGCCGCCAGAACTAATCAACTGAACCCCAGGTACACTTCCTTGGATAGCTGAAGTAACAGATGTCAGCTGTTGAGTTTCAAGTACTTTTTTATCAACAACGGAAACAGACCCTACAAGAGCCTCTCTTTTTTGCTTACCAAAAGCTACAACAACAACCTCATCGATTTTAGTAGTGGCTGTATCTTTTGCTTTTTGTGCAAAAGAAGCCTGTCCCAAAAAGAACAATGCCCCTGCACTTAGTACACGTAGTTTAACATTCATATTAACAAATTTTAATATATTTTAGTGGCAAATATGTTAATAAATATTAACACTAGCAAATTTTAGATACATAAATAGCTCAATTCCATTCATAATACAACAAAAACACCCCCTTCAAAACAGAAAGATCCATAATATTTACTCAAATTAATTATTAAAAATAAAAAATAACAGTTTTAAAAAGGCGTTTAACAATTAATTATTCGATACAAAAAAAATTATTTATAATTAATCTAAATTATAATGATGCTAGTTTTCAGCTAAATACACATTCAAAAGCAAAAAAATATTAACCTATTTTAGCAAAACACAAATTTTTATATAACATCTAACTGCTTCTCATTTTTATCCAAAAGCACTATCTGACAGCTCTTTACATAAAAAGGAGATCTATTTCCAAAAAAGAATTATTTTAACATATCATCATATTAATTTTCATCCTTAGATCTACAACAGAAAAGATTTAAAAATGCATACAAACAAAATAAGCCGTCCCAATGAGACGGCTTATTATTTATATTTATCTGAATATTACTTCAGCTTTTTCTTAACAGCTACTTCTTCATAAACTTCAAGAATATCTCCGATTTCAATATCATTGTATCCTTTCAAGTTCAATCCACATTCGTAACCTTTTGTTACTTCTTTTACGTCATCTTTGAAACGCTTCAAGCTTTCCAGCTCTCCGTCAAATTTAACAATACCATCTCTTAACAAACGCACCTTAGACTGTCTTGTAACTTTTCCGGTAAGGACCATACAACCTGCAATTGAACCAACTTTAGAAATCTTGAATACTTCACGGATCTCTACGTTACCAATTACCTGCTCCTGAATTTCAGGAGAAAGCATTCCTTCCATTGCTTCTTTTACTTCGTCGATCGCTTTATAGATTACAGAATAAGTTCTGATTTCAATCTCCTCACGGTCCGCAAGCTCTTTTGCGTTAGCTCCAGCTCTCACATTGAATCCAATGATGATTGCATCTGATGCTGCAGCTAAGTTGATATCAGATTCTGTGATCTGTCCTACACCTGAATGAAGAATTTTCACACTGATCTCTTCTGTTGACAATCTTTGTAACTGATCAGAAAGTGCTTCTACTGAACCATCCACGTCACCTTTAAGGATAATATTCAATTCTTTGAATTCTCCTAAGGCAATACGTCTACCCAATTCTTCAAGTGTTGTATGTTTTTTCGTTCTGATAGAAAGTTCTCTCTGAAGCTGCTCTCTCTTATTCGCAATAGCTTTACCTTCACTTTCGTCAGTATAAACGCGGAATTTATCACCTGCTGTAGGTGCACCGTCTAAACCTAAGATTGTTGCTGGAATTGAAGGTCCTGCTTCCGCAAGATTTTTCCCTCTTTCATCAAGCAAAGCTTTTACTTTACCATGGTTTTTACCAGCTACTACATAGTCACCTACTCTTAAAGTTCCGGTTTGCACCAACATTGTTGCTACATATCCTCTTCCTTTATCAAGAGAGGCTTCAATCACAACTCCGTTTGCTGAACGATCTGGGTTAGCTTTCAACTCAAGCATTTCTGCCTGTAATAAAACTTTCTCCAATAACACATCTACATTATTACCGAATTTAGCAGAAATTTCCTGAGCCTGAACATTTCCTCCCCATTCTTCAACCAAAACCGGTGGATTTAGTCCGGAAAGTTGCTGACGGATATTATCAGGGTTTGCATTTGGCTTATCTACTTTGTTGATTGCGATAATCATTGGTACTCCAGCAGCCTGAGCGTGAGCAATCGCCTCTTTTGTTTGTGGCATTACATCATCATCGGCAGCAATTACGATAATTGCTATATCCGTGATTTGAGCACCTCTTGCTCTCATCGCTGTAAAAGCTTCGTGACCTGGTGTATCTAAGAACGTAATTCTCTGACCATTTTCCAGCTTCACATTATAAGCTCCGATGTGCTGGGTAATACCTCCTGACTCACCAGCAATTACGTTTGTTTTTCTAATGTAATCCAGCAATGAAGTTTTACCGTGGTCAACGTGCCCCATTACAGTAACTACCGGTGCTCTTGACACTAAGCTTTCTTCAGTATCGATTTCATCTTCTGCATCTGTATCTTCAAGATCTGCATCAGAGAATTCAATTTTATAACCGAATTCATCTGCTACTAATAATAAGGTATCAGCTTCCAGCCTTTGGTTCATGGTAACCATTACCCCAAGTGAGAAACAAGCAGAAATTACTTCTGTTGGAGACACGTTCATTAAGCTCGCTAATTCTCCCACTGTAATAAATTCTGTTACCTTAAGCGTTCTGTCTTGCGCTTCAAGCTCCTGCTGACGTTCGTCCTGTTCTCTACGGAAAGTTCTCTTATCTTTTCTATGTTTTGCAGATTTAGATTTTCCTCCTTTATTGGTAAGTTTTTCTAAGGTTTCCTTGATCTGGTTTTTAACTTGTTCGTCAGTTAATTCAACTGGCATAACTCTTTGACCAGGTCTGTTGTTTTGACCCCCTTTCTTAAATCCGCCACCTTGGCCACCTGGACGGTTTCCTCCCTGGTTATTTCCAAAACGGTTTCCTCCCTGGCCACCTTGACCCTGTGGACGGTTACCTTGTCCACCCTGTCCCTGGCGGTTTCCACCTTGGCCACCACCATTATTGTGTTGACGGTTTCCGCCTTGGCCGCCCTGATTATTTCCAGAGTTCTGATTGTTTCCGCCTTGGCCTTGGTTGTTCTGACCTCCACCCGGTTTTTCAATCCTCTTTCTTTTCTTTTTAGCACCAGCACCTGGTTTTGGTGCAAATTGAGTTAAGTCAATTTTTTCACCTACGATCTTAGGACCGTCCAGTTTCTGATAAACAGTTTCAATTTTTTGAGGTTCCTGATTCTCAGGTTCGGCTTCCACTTTTGGAGCTTCTATTTTTTTCTCTTCTACCACTGGTTTTGGAGTTTCTTTTACAGGTTCAACCGGTTTCTCTTCTTCTTTTTTCTCCTCCATTTTTGGTTTGTCTTTTTTCACAGGTCTATTTCTAGATTCTATCTGAGACAAATCAATTTTATCCAAAACTTTAAATTCCTGCTTTTCAGGAGCTGCTTTTACTTCCGGCTCTTCTTTCACAATTTCTTCTTTCTTTTCTTCCACCGGTGTCGCTACAGGAGCAGCAGGGGTTTCTTCAACTTCAGGTTTAGCAGGTTCCAAATCTATCTTACCTAAAATCTTAGTTTCTGGTTTATTTGCTTTAGCTCTTATCACTTCAGGGGTTTTCTTCTCTTCAATTTCCAGTTTTTCTTCCGGAACTTTAGTGATAACCACCTCATGGGAAGCCTTTCTTTGTTCGCCATCTTTAGCAAACTCAGCTTCCAATGCAGAATATGCCGATTCTTCCAATTGAGCGTTAGGATTGCTTTCAACCTCGAAACCCTTTGACTGTAAAAACTCTACTAATCTGGACATCGAAATGTTGAATTCCTTAACCGCTTTATTTAATCTAATTTTTGGCATCTATATTATTTACTGTTTTTTAATTTTTAAAATTAAAGTATTTCCTTTTTACTGTTTTATTAAGATTTATTTACATCTTAATCTTCAAATTCTTCTCTCAGAATACGCTTAACCTCTTCAATTGTTTCCTCTTCAAGGTCAACCATATTTAAAAGACTCTCAGTTTCTTTATCCAATACTGATTTTGCAGTTGTAAGTCCTACTTTCTTAAATTCATCCAAAATCCACTGCTCAATATCGTCATTGAATTCTTTCAATTCAACATCGTCATCCTCGCTGGACTCTCTGTAAACATCAATCTCATATCCTGTCAACCAAGAAGCCAGTCTGATATTCTGACCTTGCTTTCCGATCACTTTAGAAATCTCTTCAACCGGAGTATACACTAATGCATAATTAGTCTCCTCGTTGATTTCAATTTTGTTGATAGTAACATTACCTAAAGCTCTCTTCACCAAGATCTCAGGGTTTTTAGACCACTGAATAACATCGATGTTTTCATTTCTCAATTCTCTTACTACCCCATGAATTCTGGATCCTTTAACACCCACACAAGCTCCTACAGGATCAATTCTGTCATCATAAGCATCTACTGCGATCTTCGCCTTTTCTCCCGGGATTCTCACTACTTTTTTCAAAATAATAGTTCCATCCTGGATTTCAGGAATTTCCAGCTCTAATAATTTCTCAAGGAATTTAGGTGCAGTTCTGGAAATAATAATCTGCGGTTTTGAACCTTTAAAATCTACTGTCTCAACAATAGCTCTGATATTCTCACCCTTTTTAAAGAAATCGGATGGGATCTGGTTTTCTTTTGGTAAAATGAATTCGTTTCCTTCGTCATCTAACAGGATTACATGTTTGTGACGGATGTGGTGGATTTCTCCTACAACGATTTCACCAATTTTATCTCTAAACTGCTCATACAGCATCGCATTATTATGCTCCTGAAGTTTTGTAGCCAGGATCTGCTTTAAGGTAAGAATATTTCTTCTTCCTAGCTGAGCAACTGGAATTTCCATTGTAAAGTCTTCACCTACTTCGAAGGTAGGATCAATCTTCTTTGCTTCAGAAATTTCAATTTCCAGATCATCGTCTTCAGACATTTCGTCCTCTACAATTGTTTTATTTAAAAATATCTGAAAATCTCCTTTATCCGGGTTTACAATCACATCAAAGTGGTCATCTGAATCGAATCTCTTTCTCAAAAGAGTCTTCAGAGAATCTTCAATAATTGCCATAAGATCAATCTTACTGATCCCTTTTTCGTCTTTAAAATCACCAAAGGATTCAATCAACGCTATATTATCCATCTATTCTTTTTTCTTTTTTAAAATTTAATTACTACTAATGCCTTTTTGATCTCAGTGTAAGGAATTTCTTTTTCCTCTTCCACATCCACCTTCCCTTTACCGATATCTTTCGGTTTACGGTAACGTAAAATAAGAGTGATCTTCTCTTCATCTACTTTTGACAATTCCCCTTCAATTTTAGAAGAATCCTCCAGCATCACCTCAATCTCTCTTCCTATGTTTTTATTGAACTGTCTTGGTGTTACTAATGGTTCGCTTAATCCTGCAGACATCACCTGAAGGCTGAAATCATGTTCTTCCCGATCCATATTGAATTCTATAGCACGGCTTGCATCAAGGCAGTCCTGCAAAGAAACTCCATTATCACCATCTAAAATCACTGTAATATCATCCCCTGCAGAGATCTTAAGCTCAATAAGAAAAAGATCTTTTCTGGTCTCAAGGAATTCATTTAATAATTCTTCAATTCTTTTTTTAAACTCCATACATTCTTTTATCTTGATTTACAGTACGAAAAAAGGCTTTCTTGCGAAGCCTTCCCATTTTTTCCGTAAATCCATTGCAAATATACGCTTTTTTTCCAAAAATGCAAAATTATCTTATTATCAAGCAAATAGAACAGAATTCATTTACATTAAATTAAAGAAGCAGATGAAGGTATTTTTATTATTTTTGTCTTTGAATTTAAAAAACAAACATTTTGAATATAACGATTGTAGGAACAGGTTATGTGGGATTAGTTACAGGAACTACTCTGGCAGAGCTTGGCAATTCAGTATACTGTGTTGATATTGATGAAAAAAAAGTAGAAGGTATGAAAAACGGCATTGTTCCCATCTATGAGCCGAACCTTGAAGAAATGTTTCTTAGAAACATTCAGTCTGAAAGATTGTTTTTCACTACCAATTTAAAGGAAGCTTTAGACAAAAGTGAAGTAATTTATCTCGCATTGCCAACCCCTCCCGGAGAGGATGGTTCTGCAGATCTGTCATATGTACTAAAGGTAGCAAACGATATTGGAGAACTGATGACCGAATATAAGGTTATCGTTAATAAAAGCACAGTTCCTGTAGGTACTGCAGACAGAGTAAGAGAAACAATATCTTCTAAAACAAAGATTCCTTTTGATGTTGTTTCCAATCCTGAATTTTTAAGAGAAGGTTTTGCTGTTGAAGATTCTATGAATCCTTCAAGAGTAGTGGTTGGAGCCAGCTCTGATAAGGCTAAAGATATTATGGCTAAAATCTATCAGCCATTTACCAATACAGGGATTCCCATTATTTTCATGGATGAGAAATCTTCTGAGCTCACAAAATATGCTGCCAACTCATTCTTAGCAGTAAAGATTACTTTTATGAATGAAATTGCCAACTACTGTGAAAAAGTAGGGGCTGATGTAGATAAGGTAAGACTGGGAATGGGCAGTGATGACAGAATTGGCCACAGATTCTTATTTCCGGGAATAGGATATGGCGGAAGCTGCTTTCCTAAAGATGTAAAAGCCCTTATAAAATCAGGAAAACAGGAAGATTTCAACTTCCAGATCCTGGAAGCTACAGAAAGTGTAAATACTTCACAAAAAGTAATTCTTGTCTCTGAAATTGAAAAATACTTTGGTGGAAATATTGAAGGAAAAAAGATCGCAATGTGGGGACTTGCCTTCAAAGCCAACACAGATGATATCAGAGAAGCTTCTTCTTTAGATAATATTGCTCTTTTATTGAAAAAGGGCGCAATAATTGTAGCCTATGATGCTGTTGCTGAAACTAATGTTCAAAAAGTTCTGGGAGACAAAATTCAATATGCTAAAGGAATGTATGATGCATTGGACAATGTAGATGCCTTATTTATTGCTACAGAATGGCCTGAATTCAAAAACCCCAATTTTGAGCTTATGGCTAAAAAGATGAAAAATAAGGTAATTTTTGACGGAAGGAATATGTATCCTTTAGAAATTCCTGAACAAAACGGATTCTATTACAAAAGTATAGGCAGAAAAACAATTACAAAATAAAGAAAAGAAATGAAAAATATCATTATTACGGGAGGAGCGGGATTCATCGGATCCCATGTTGTGAGAGAATTTGTAAAAAACAATCCGGAAAGCAAGATCATCAACCTTGATGCATTAACCTATGCCGGAAATCTTGAAAACCTGAAGGACATTGAAAATGAACCTAATTATGTTTTCGAAAAAGCAGACATAACAAAACCTGAAGAATTAAGAAAAGTTTTTGAAAAATATAACCCGGATGCAGTTGTTCATTTAGCTGCAGAAAGCCACGTTGACAGAAGCATTACAGATCCGATGGCTTTCATCAATACTAATGTAAACGGAACGGCAAATCTACTTAACCTTTGCAAAGAATTCTGGACGTTAAATCCGGACCACACGCATGGAAGATTCCCGGATGAAAAAAGAACCAACCTTTTTTACCATGTTTCCACCGACGAAGTATATGGAAGTTTAGGAGAAACAG
This sequence comes from Chryseobacterium bernardetii, assembly GCF_003815975.1. Taxonomy (NCBI): domain Bacteria; kingdom Pseudomonadati; phylum Bacteroidota; class Flavobacteriia; order Flavobacteriales; family Weeksellaceae; genus Chryseobacterium; species Chryseobacterium bernardetii. The sequence goes on along the minus strand of NZ_CP033932.1, from coordinate 1,570,130 downwards.
GATTTTTCCTTGAAACCACTTCTTATGATCCGCAATCTCCATACTCTGCATCAAAAGCAGCTTCAGATCATTTGGTAAGAGCCTATGGCAATACATACGGCATGCCGTTTATTGTTTCAAACTGTTCAAATAATTACGGACCGAATCACTTTCCGGAAAAATTAATTCCGCTTTGTATTTCTAACATCATTAATGAGAAACCTTTACCTATTTATGGTGATGGAAAATACACAAGAGACTGGTTATTTGTAATTGACCATGCAAGAGCAATTCACCAAATATTCAATGAAGCCAAAACCGGAGAAACCTATAACATCGGCGGATTCAATGAGTGGCAGAATATTGACCTGGTAAAAGAACTGATTAAGCAAATGGATGCTAAATTAGGAAGACCTGAAGGGTATTCTGAAAAACTGATCACTTTTGTAAAAGACAGACCAGGTCATGATAAACGTTATGCTATTGATGCCAATAAATTAAACAAGGATTTAGGCTGGAAACCATCCGTAACATTTGAAGAAGGATTAGGTAAAACGATCGACTGGTATCTTGAAAATAAGGAATGGCTGGAGAACGTAACCAGTGGAGATTATCAAAAGTATTACGAAAAACAGTATAACTAATGAGGTATATTGTTTCTTTTCTTTTTGTCATATTTTCTTCTTTTGCTACTGCTCAGGAGCTTCCCTCTCCGCCAGCTATGGCTGATTTATCTAAGCAAAGGTTGATAGACGAATTTATAGAAGCATCTCATTACAAAGAGGCATTGATCAATTATGCCAAGGAATACCTAGAGTTAAAAATGTTCGACTACAGTGTAGAACCTCCTAAACAAAATTTAACCAAAGAACAGATTTATACAATCGTCAAAAATTTCAATTTTGATGATTTTAAAATTTCATTATATAGTTCATTCTCATTGATATCAGAGGAAAATTTAAATGCGCTGATCAGGCTGCATAAAAGTATTGGCGGCCGGTTATCAAAAAACAATTCGGTATTTTTGATAACTCCTGCTATTGATTTAAATATTAAAAATCAGATGGACTATGCAATAGAGAATATCAAATAATAAGAACGATGAAAGGAATAATATTAGCCGGAGGATCCGGAACAAGACTCTACCCTCTAACCATTGCTGTAAGTAAGCAATTGATGCCTGTTTATGATAAACCGATGATTTACTATCCGTTATCCACCTTACTGTTAGCTGGAATTAAGGATATCCTGATTATCACTACCCCTCATGACCAGGCTGGATTTATTAAATTGCTAGGTGATGGCTCACAGATTGGCTGCAATATAGAATATGTAGTACAGCCTAGTCCGGATGGACTGGCACAAGCCTTTATTCTGGGCGATAAATTTATTGGTAATGATCCGGCCGCACTTGTTTTAGGAGACAATATCTTTTATGGCTCTGAAATGGGGACTTTATTGAAAAACAAAACCAATCCGGATGGAGGTGTTGTTTTCGCTTACCACGTTGCCGATCCGGAAAGATATGGCGTTGTAGAGTTTGATGACAACTTCAAAGCTGTTTCTATTGAAGAAAAACCTTTACAGCCGAAATCTAACTATGCCGTGCCAGGATTATACTTTTACGACAACAATGTAGTGGAAATCGCTAAAAATATAAAGCCATCTGAAAGAGGAGAACTGGAAATTACCGATATCAACAATGTTTATCTGAAAAATGAAAAACTTGAAGTGGGTGTTCTGGACAGAGGTACAGCATGGCTGGACACAGGGACTTTTGATTCCCTTCATGATGCTTCAGAATTCGTAAGTGTTATTGAAAAAAGACAAGGTTTCAAGATTGGATGTATTGAGGAAATTGCTTTCAGAAATAAATTCATCAACGAAGAAAAATTACTGGAAACAGCGGCTAAATACGGTAAAAGTGGCTACGGCCAGTATTTGAAACAACTTGTTGGTCAATAATCCTATCATTTATAATCTTACAAACTATTGGCTTTATAGCCAATAGTTTTTTGCTCATAATAACAAATATCAATATATTAGTTGTTATTTTTTAGTTTATGTAACCAATAAATTACAAACTAAGAAATCCGGTAAGAATAATTATTATAAATTTGTAAAAACTTACACAGATGAATGAACCACAGCAAAAGTGGACAGAAACCATTGAAGCAAATCATTCCTTATTTGATTTAAAACTCAAGGAAGTATGGCGATATAAAGATCTTATTTACATGTTTGTAAAGAGAGACTTTATATCCAGTTTCAAGCAAACCATTTTGGGACCAATTTGGTTTTTTATCAATCCTATCTTCACTACAATTACTTATCTGATTATTTTCGGAAGATTCGCTAAGCTTCCCACAGACGGAGCTCCCGGCATCATATTTTATCTTTCAGGAGTCACTTTATGGAACTATTTTTCCGGGGCACTGCTAGGCACTACTGCAACGTTTACAGGGAATGCCAGTATCTTTGGCAAGGTGTATTTTCCAAGACTGGTAACTCCCATCTCAATTGTCATTTCAAACCTGATGCGTTTAAGTGTTCAATTCCTTCTCTTTCTGATTGTTTGGGGATATTACCTCATCAACAATGAAATTTCACCCAACTGGTGGGTTTTAGCAACTCCTTTTTTACTAATCCTTATGGCCCTTTTTGCATTGGGGGTTGGAATGATATTTTCAGCACTTACTACAAAATATAAGGATTTAAGTATGCTTTTAGCATTTGGGGTAAGCTTATATATGTATGCTACACCGGTCATCTATCCTGTATCTATGCTTCCCGGATATTTTAAAAAGCTTGCAAAATTCAACCCATTAACGGGTATTTTTGAATGCTTTAAGTATGGCTGGCTAGGTGTGGGAGACTTTTCTCCGGTAATGCTGGTTGCCAGTACTGTTATCATACTGGTTCTTCTGGCAGTAGGTGTTATTACCTTCAATAAAGTGGAGAAGACCTTCATGGATACAGTATAATTGAAGACAAAACACTAGATTAAAAATTTAAAACACGAAAACATGTTAGCTTTAAAAGCGGAAAATATATCAAAACAATATCGTTTGGGTGAAGTGGGAACCGGAACTCTTTCCCATGATCTTAACAGATTTTGGCATAAGCTAAGGGGAAAGGAAGATCCTTACTTAAAGATTGGTGAAGCCAATGACAGAACAACAAAAGGCGATTCTGATTATGTATGGTCTCTTCGTGATGTTAATTTTGAGATTAACCAAGGAGATGCTGTTGGGATTATAGGTAGAAATGGTGCAGGAAAATCTACTCTTCTTAAACTTTTAAGTAAAGTAACCAAACCTACTACCGGAAAAATTTACACCAACGGAAGAATCGCTTCTTTACTAGAAGTGGGAACAGGATTCCATCCAGAAATGACTGGTCGTGAGAATGTATTCTTAAATGGAGCCATTCTAGGAATGACAAAAAAAGAAATTAAACGTAAATTTGATGAGATTGTTGATTTTTCAGGGGTTGAAAGATATATAGATACCCCTGTAAAAAGATATTCTTCAGGAATGTATGTACGTCTTGCTTTTGCTGTTGCCGCTCACCTGGAATCCGAAATATTAGTTGTAGATGAAGTTTTAGCGGTAGGAGATGCAGAGTTTCAGAAGAAATGTTTGGGAAAAATGGGAGATGTTACCAAAGGAGAAGGCCGAACTATTTTGTTTGTAAGTCATAATATGGCTGCTATAAAAACACTTTGCAACAATGGTATTCTATTGGAAAAAGGAATGGTGAAATATTCAGGAAATATAGATAAATGTGTAAGCTATTATCTCGGAAATTCCAAAGAAAATGAATATATAAAAACCTTTGACATTGGAAGTGAGAACGTTAGAATCCAACGAGTTACTGTGAAAAATTCTGACTCAGATGATTTTAAGAATCTATATGAAAATCAAGCAATAGAATTAATAACAGATATCAATGTTCTTTCAAATACGCCAGAAAGATATCATCTGACCTATGTTTTGAATAATGAACAAGGAGAACCTCTTTTTTCTCTTTCTCATTTTGAACAATTTGGATTAAAACCTGGACATAACAAAATAAAATGTACTTTCCCAGCAAAATATTTCCAATCTGGTAATTATTATTTGAGTTTATACATTATTGAAGATAGTTTGAGAGCAGATTTTATTGAATCTGATATATTTACATTTATAGTTGAAGATACTCCAAGGGAATTAGGCGACTGGATGGGACGTGAACCCGGATATATCCGCCCAACCTTCAACTGGACCTTAGATTAAAATTAAAAAGATGAAAGATTTATTACAAAAAATAGCCAACAAAGTAGGATATACAATCATTAAGAAAGACACTTATGATAATATGGTCCAAAAAAGTAAAAAAGCAACAGTTATAAATGAAAAAAACGACCTGCTAAATAAGTTTTATGCAACATTGAAAGCCTTAAACTTTCAACCTAATTTTATTGTTGATATTGGGGCTAATACCGGAACATGGACAAGAGAAGCATTAAAACAATTCCCAGACTCTTCTTATCTTCTTATAGAACCACAGGAAAAGCTTTCAGCCAATTTCCACGACTTGCTGCAAAATCCTAAAATAAAATATTTACCTGTGGGGGTTGGAAATAAAAATGATATCTTAAAATTCACAATAGTTGATAGAGACGACAGCTGCTCTTTTATTTATTCAGAAGAGGAAGCTGCCAGAATGGGATATGAGCAAATTGAAGTTCCCATAAAAACTCTGAGTTCAATTATCAAGGAAAATAATTTTGATTATCCTGATATTGTAAAAATTGACGCTGAAGGCTTAGATCTGGAGGTGATTGATGGTGCCTCCGATTTATTTGGAAAAACAGAAGTGTTTATGGTAGAGGCAGGCGTTCAGGTTAAGGTTTACAAAAACACTTTACTGAGATTAGTCAATAAAATGGACGAAGTAGGATATGAACTATATGACATTACAGATTTGAACAGACCGCTTGACATTCCTGTTTTATGGCTTGTAGAACTTGTCTTTGTAAAAAAAGGAGGTAAACTCACTCAATTTCCTATAAATCTATAGTCATGATTCCTGTAACACAACCTTTCCTCCCGCCCAAGGAAGAATATGAAAAGTATTTAGACGGTATTTGGAAAAGAAACTGGCTTACCAATATGGGACCATTGGCCAGCCAATTGGAGATGGAACTAAAGGAACATCTAAAAATACAACATCTTTTATTCGTCACAAATGGTACGGTAGCTATACAAATGGCGATTAAAGCATTAAACATTACAGGAGAGGTCATTACGACCCCATTCTCATTCATTGCAACCACAAGTTGTATAGTTTGGGAAGCTTGTACTCCTGTTTTTGTAGATATAGATCCTAAGAGCTTATGCATAGATGCCACCAAGATTGAAGATGCCATTACAGAAAAAACAACAGCGATCCTCGCCACTCATGTTTATGGTAATCCGTGCGATGTAGAAGCTATAGAAATCATTGCCAAGAAACATAATTTGAAGGTAATTTACGATGCAGCTCATTCTTTTGGAGTGGAGGTCAATGGAAAATCTATTTTTGAGTATGGAGATATTTCCACATGTTCATTACATGCTACAAAGCTCTACCATTCAGTTGAAGGTGGTTTATTGATTACCAAGGAGCCTGAGCTCCTGAAGAAACTAGCATATATCCGAAATTTTGGTATTTCGGGATATGATTCCTTTTCAGAACTTGGGATCAATGGAAAGAACTCCGAGTTTCATGCTGCCATGGGACTTGCCAATCTGAAATATATTTCTAAGATACACAATAAAAGAAAAGCTTTGGCAGAGCTGTATGATGAAAAGCTTAAAACCCTAAAGGCATTCAAACCCCTTTGGCATTCCAATTCCAAAGAAAACTATGCTTACTATCCTATCATTCTGGAAAGTGAGGAACTTCTTTTAAAATTGAAAAAGGAAATGGACAGCCAAGAAATATTTACCCGAAGGTATTTTTATCCAAGCCTGGCTTCTGCCTTGCCGTATTTACCTAAATTGGAGCTTCCAGTTACTGAGGACATTTCCAAAAGATCCCTATGTCTTCCATTCTATTATGATTTAACTTTTGAAGAAGTTGAGTTCATTGCCAGACTTATGTTAAGAATCCAAAATAATTAGTATGAAAGTAGCCATAATGCAGCCTTATTTCATGCCTTATATTGGCTACATAAGCCTTATAAAGCATTCTGATGTGTTTATATTATTCGATCCGGTACAGTTTATCCGGCATGGATGGATAGAAAGAAACCGGATTCTTAAGCAGAATGAGGGATGGTTATATATACAGGTTCCATTATTAAAAAGCGGAAGAGACACTCTGATTCAGGATTGTCTGATAGACAATTCAAAGGACTGGAAAAACAAAATTTTGTCTCAATTACAGATCTACAAAAAAAAAGCACCCTATTATTACAAGACCGTTCAATTAGTCAATGAAATATTTGAAGGTGAGTATGACACCATCACCTCTTTAAACAAGACCTGTCTTGAGAAAGTATGTACATATCTTGGATTCCCAAAAGAATTGCCCATATTCTCTCAAATGGGTATGGAAATAGAAACACCCAATGATCCTGATGAATGGGCTCTGAATATATGTAAAAAGCTGGAGGGTGATATTCACTATATCAATCCAATAGGCGGACTTGAATTTTTTGATACAGGAAAATATACCAATAACAATATTGAGATATCATTTCAAAAAATGATTCCCGTACATTATGATCAGCAAAGACAGCCTTTCGAATATGGCTTGTCCATCATTGATGTGATGATGTATAATTCTCCCGAAGAAATCAATAATATGTTGGACCAATTTGAACTGATTAAATGAACAATAAAGCAATAGGAGGATATTTTGAGCTTGAAATACCTTGTAAAAAGTCAAGCTATGAGAGTGATAATTTCATTGCTCTCAATTCTGCAAGGAATTGCCTTGAATATATTCTTCGTGCTAAAAAAGGATCAAAAATCTATCTTCCTTATTATACCTGTGATGTCATTTTAGAACCTATTGAAAAATTAAATCTTGATTATGAGTTCTATGATGTGGATTTTAACCTGGAACCTTTATTTGACTATTCAAATATAAAGCAAGATGAATTCTTCTTATATACTAATTATTTTGGTATCAAAGACAGCTTCATCAATACATTGATTCAAAGAATTCCAGAGAATATCATTATTGATAATGCCCAGGCTCTTTTTTCTCCTGTAGTAACGAGTATTAGTCAGTTCTATTCCCCCAGAAAATTTGTTGGCGTTGCTGATGGCGGTTTTTTATATACAGATAAAAAATTAGATCAGGAATTTGAAAAAGATGTAAGCTATCAAAGAATGAGTCATCTATTAAAGAGAATAGACTTATCTGCTGAGCAAGGCTATACTGATTTCAGTGAAAATGATAAATCCTTAGAAAATCAACCTATCAAAAGAATGTCTAACCTTACGGAGAGAATATTATCAGGCATTGATTATCAGAACATAAAGAAACAAAGAAAAGAGAATTTCCTGTTCCTACACGAGACACTTAAGAAGAAAAACCTTCTTTCAATTGAATTATCTGATGATTCGATTCCCATGGTGTATCCTTTCAGAACACATGACGAGAATCTTAGACAAAAACTTATCAATGAAAGAATTTACTGTGCAACTTATTGGCCCAATGTCTTTAATTGGTGTGATGCGGATAAGAATTCTTATATTATAGCAAAAGAAATCATAGCTCTACCAATAGATCAGAGATATTCAATTAATGACATGAAAAAAATATTGGAATGTATAATGTATTAATAAGACCTCTTGTTAAAGAAGATGCATTGACATCATATCAATGGAGGAATGATTCTGAAATATGGAAGTTTACAGGATCCAGACCCAACATAACCGTAACTCAGGAGGTAGAATCTGAATGGATTGAAAAGGTGCTTAAAGACGACAGCAGCAAAAGATTCGCTATTTTATGTGATGGAGAATACATTGGGAATGTACAGCTTACCAATATCAACAATGATTCCGCAGAGTTTCATATCTTCATCGGGAAAAAAGAGTTTTGGGGAAAAGGGATCTCTCAATTGGCCACTTATCAAATATTATATTATGCTAAAGAGGTTTTAAAGCTTAGTGAGGTTTACCTTTTTGTAAGGCCTGAAAACATAGCTGCCATAAAATCTTATCAAAATAACAATTTCACCATTACAGAACGGGATCATGAACACCTGAAAATGTCATTATCATTATCTGACCTTCCCAATACTACCCTAAGTGTTTTCATCATGGTATATAATCATGCTGAATATTTGAAAGAATGTATTGACAATATATTAAACCAAAAGACTGACTTCAATTATGACATCGTCGTAGGTGAAGATTGCTCAAAGGATAACTCCAGAGAAATTCTTCTTAATTATCAAAAATTATATCCCGGAAAGTTTAAACTTCTGCTCCATAATCAAAATATTGGTGCTATGAAGAATCAATATGAAACATTTAAAAACTGCACGGGTACATATATAGCTATTTGTGAAGGCGATGATTACTGGACAGATCCATTAAAACTTCAAAAACAAGTAGATTTCTTAGAAGAGAATAAAGATTTTATTCTCTGTTTTCACAAAGTAAAAATATTAAAACCAACCGGTGAACTCGTAGATGATTTCATAACTAAGGTTCCTGAAAACTTCGAACTTAGAGAAACATTAGCAATAAAACTAAATTATATACATACTCCATCAGTACTTTTCAGGAATGTAATACAAAACGAAATAGATAGCATAGAGTTTAAAAACTCACCTATCGGGGATTATTTCCTTTATATGATTTTGACAAAGTATGGTAAAATAGGCTATCTGGAGGATTCTATGGCTGTGTACAGATATGGGGTTGGTATATTTAGTTCTTTAAATAAGATTAAACATATCAGGGCCAATATATTATTATTTACCAATCTATACTCCTATGAAAAAGACCCTGTCATAAAAGAGTTTTTTTATAAACATCTTCAGTATGCACTTTCATTGATAGATGAAGAATTCCAGAAAAACGATAGAATTATCAATTCAAGAAGGCATAAATTAGTTGAAAAGATATACAAATTTTTGAAAAAGTAAAATCCTCACCCAACCTAATAAGCCTATATTTTACATAAAAAGAAACGGTAATGTTACAGGATATTCAACATAAACTTGCAATAATAATCCCCTACTATAAAATAGATTTTTTTGAGGAAACTATAAAATCTGTTGCAAAACAGAGCAACAAGAACTTTACTTTATATATAGGTAATGATGCAAGCCCAAATGATCCTCTGCCAATCATTCAAAAATATTTTAAATCAAATGATTATCACTATTTTGATTATAAAAAAAATATTGGTGGGCAAAATCTAGCTCTTCAATGGGAGCGGATATTAGAAAATGTTCAGGAAGAATGGTTCCAGATATTAGGTGATGATGATATGATTTCTGAAAATTTCACAGAAGAATTTTATAAAAATTTACCTTTGGTTGAGGACAAAGAAATCTCTGTCATTAAGTTCTCACATCAGTGGATTGATGAAAAAAATCAAGTAATAGAAAATTTTGATTATAATTTCTCAGAGCTAAAACCTTCAGAATTTTTCATCAAAAAATACACTCATGAAATACGGAGCAGTCTCTCTGAAAATATCTTTAAGCTTGATAGCTATCAAAGAATTAAATTTCAAAAAATAACGTTAGCTTGGGGAAGTGATGATTTGGCTATCTTGTTATTTTCTCAAGGAAATAACATTCTTTACATCAAGAACAGCAAAGTAAAGGTAAGAATTTCGGAGTCCAGCATTTCAGGATCAGATCACTTGGACGATCAAAAGCAGAAGGCTTATTTTGAATTAAGAGAAATTCTGGTCACCAAATATGCATCAATATTTGATTACCAATTTATATCCAAAGTGGTAGAAGAATATTTAACTTCCAGTTATTATAAAACATATAATGCTCATTATTCAGTAATATTATTTTATCTTAAACATTTCAAAATTAAAGCTTTTTTAAAAGCTCTTAAAAAAATTTATTATATCAAAAGAAAATGGCGCCTACAATCTCCATCATAGTCCCATGCTATAATCAAGAAAATTATCTTGATGAATGTCTGCAATCTGTCTTAGATCAAACTTATTTGGATTGGGAGTGCATTATAATTGATGACGGTTCTACAGATAATACAGAGAAAGTCGTTAGAAAATGGTTAAATAAGGACTCAAGATTCAAATATTTTAAAAAGATAAACGGAGGAGTATCTTCAGCTAGAAATTTTGGAATAGAAAAAGCTAATGCAGAATGGATATTACCATTAGATGGTGATGATAAAATTGCATCTCAATACTTAGAATTTGCCACTAATGAATTCTACAAAAATCCTGATATTATTTATTGTAAGGCATCCTTCTTTGGAAAAACTAATGAGGAATTTATTTTAGATAATTTTTCCTATGATCTTATACTTTTGAATAATCTTATTTTTTGTTCCGGATTTTTTAAGAAAGCTGCTTGGGAAAAAACAAGGGGATATGATACCAATCTTATTCACGGATTTGAAGACTGGGATTTTTGGATTGAACTCTTGAAAAATTCTAGTAAGAAAGTTATACGTATGAATTATTTAGGATTCTATTATAGAAGAAAAGATGTATCAAGGGATGTAAACATAAACAAAAATTTATCTCAAAAAGAAGAGGCTTTTAGGTATATATTCAACAAACACCAAGATGAATACTTTAAAATATACGGAACATATTTTGATATCGTACGTCAAAACAAAAAGTTATTATCCGACAATAAAAAATTAACTGAAGTTGTTAATGAACCTATTTTAAAAAAAATAGCAAGAAAATTTATTAAATAATGCTCTCCATCATAGTTTCATCATATCAGCAAAAATATTATGACCAACTTGTTAAAAATATTAACGAGACTATCGGCGATAATTTTCTCTATGAAATTATTCAAATATGGAATCCTGATTTAATGAGTATTACAAAAGCATACAATTTAGGAGCTGAAAAAGCTCAGTACGAAAACCTTTTGTTCCTTCATGAAGATGTTATTTTTCATACCAGGAATTGGGGCGGCAAACTCATAAATTACCTCAACCAAAAGAAAACAGGGATTGTTGGCATTGCAGGTTCCTCATACGTTCCTTCCGCTCCTTCAAGCTGGACTGTGGCAAAAAAATATAATTATATAAATATTTTACAAGGAAACAAAAAAGACACAAACTATGTGCACCTTCACACTATAACTGAAAATACAATGAAGGTACTGGCAGTAGATGGTGTTTTTTTAGCGATAAAAAAAGAGAAATATATTCAGATTAAATTTGATGAAAACCTAAAAGGATTTCACGGCTATGATTTAGATTTTAGCCTGAGGATTTCGCAAAAATTTCAAAATTATGTGATTGATGACATTCTTATTCAGCACTTTTCCGGAGGAAATCTGAGCAAAACATGGTTTGATACAAACGTTGCTATTAAATTAAAACTAGGATCAAATTTCAACACGCATACAGATTCTGAAGTTGAAAAAAACGTGTTTAATGACTTTCTTTATCGGTATTTTACATATTACTTGATTAACCGAAAAAACATTCTGTTTACCCTGAAATTTTATCCTAGAAAACTTAAATTTAAACATCATTTGGAAATAATGAAAAAATATTTTAGCTATATAAGACATTCCAAAAATATCAATAAAAAAATAAGTTTAACAAAAGTGAATAATTAAATAAATTTATACAATTAACATCTGAATTTAATAAGAATAACAATCAGGTATCTGAATCTAAAGAATACAATATAAGCTTTTTCAAAAAAAGTTATTTATATATCCGATAAATTCTAAACTACACTAAGCTGTATGCAAATTACTTTTTTGAACAGATAACAGCTAGGCTCAAAATGAAATACTATTTTCATATATTTGATTACCTGAAATAAATAACTCACATTTTTCAAAATGAAACAATGTTCCCTCTATAACACAATTAATGAAACAAGTAACATATGATTATTGGCAACGGTATTATAGCAAACGCTGTAAGATCTTATGACAGAGAAGACATCATTTTTTTTGCTTCAGGAGTCTCGAACTCTCTGGAAACAAGGGTATCGGAGTTTGAAAGAGAATTTTCTCTTTTAAAAACAGTCTACGAAAATAACAGAGAAAAGAAACTGATCTATTTTTCTACCCTAAGCATTCACGATCAATCCAAACAAAACAGCCCCTATGTCATTCATAAAAAACAAATTGAACATTATATAGAAAATAATATTGGTAATTATCTCATCCTGAGAATTGGGAATATTGTAGGAAAAGGCGGAAATCCCAATACTCTGTTCAATTTTCTTAAAACACAGATTACCAGCAATAATGAATTCACACTGCACCTTAAAGCCAGAAGACTTCTTTTAGACATTGATGATATCTGCAAATTTATAGAATCTCAGGGTTTGCAGGCTCATAATAAGGCAGTCAATTTTTCCTTTCCCTATTATTATGATTTAAAGGAGATCATTAATGCTATTGAAAAAGAAACCGATAAAAAGGGGCTTTATCATGAAACCCATGAAGGTGATTTTTACAAAGTAGATTTTGATGAAAATATCATGACTTTCTTTTCAGGAACAAGCCCTGAAGAATATTTAGAAACCTTAACCCGAAAGTATATTTAAGATGGCTAGTATTTATGTTATTATTGTTACGTACAATGCCATGAAATGGGCAGAAAGGTGTTTTACAAGCTTAAGGCACTCTTCTGTCCCCGTGAAATGCATAACGATAGATAATGGCTCTACAGATGGAACACAGGAATATATAAGCACCAATTTTCCTGAAGTGGATTTTATACAGTCTTCCGAGAACCTTGGATTCGGAAGAGCCAACAATTTAGGAATTGAGAAAGCCCATAAACAAGGTGCTGATTTCTTTTATCTGATGAATCAGGATGCCTGGATCTATCCGGAAAGTTTTCAACAGATTTTAGATGTTTATCAGCAATACCCGGATAAGAAACAGATTGGGATATTAAGCCCGATGCATCTGGATGGAAGCGGAAAAAAACTTGATCTCCATTTTGAAAACTACCTGGCCAAAGATCTGAGAAATAACAGAATGCTTTCAGATATCTATTTTGATGGAATGAAAGCATACTACGAAATTGGTTTTGTAAATGCTGCGCACTGGTGTATTCCCAGAAGTATTATTGAAAAAGTAGGGGGGTTTAATCCTTATTTCTTTCATGGTGCTGAAGATTATGAATATGTAAACCGGATAACTTATTTCGGACTTAAAATAGTGGTATGTTCCAAAAGTAAAGTGGTGCATGACACCGTTCAGTCATTTTATAAACAAGAACCTAAAGATAAAGAGGAGCTGCTAAAAAATAAAAGACTCTCTATGATTATGCAGCGGGAAACAAAATATCTTGATCCCAATTACCATTATGACAGCAGAAGAGAGAAAAAAGCACTCTTTTCTTTCGCTCTGAAAATGGCAGCTAAGAGAAATATCAGTGAGTATAAATTTTATATGGAACAGTATAAATATTTCTCCGGAAAGTTCAATGAAATTGAAATCGCCAGAAAAACGGCCATAACAGCCCAACATCCGTTCCTGAATATTTAAATAAGAATGAATATGGAGAAACTACCCATAAGCATCTGCATTCTTTCCTGGAAAACAGGAAAAACATTGAGAAACACATTGAAATCCTATCAGAAGTATGGTCTTCTGAACATGATTGATGATATTGTAATTCTTTTTCAGGAAGTAAGTGAATCTGACAAAAAACTGGCAGATCAGTACAACATCAGGTACATAGGGCTAAAGGACAATATCGGTATCGGAAAAGGGATGAAAACACTGGCAGAAAATGCAGTTTGTGAAAACATTCTTTTTCTGGAACATGACTTTGAACTTGTTGAAGATCAGAAAACCGTATTCTCCCGCCTCAAAAGCGGATTGAAAATGCTTGACAATGGTTTCGATGTAGTTCGCTACCGAAGCAGGAACACCCCCGGCTATCCTCTTATTTCCATCAGGCATAAAGGAAATGAACTGGATTATTATGATGACTGGCACGAGTGCACCTCTCCCCATCTTCTGGAATCTTTACATTGGCTGGATCCTGCAGTAGAGTTTCCTGATAAAATTCAAAAGCAAGGTGAGTATTTCATTACCACCTCACGTTGGGCCAACTGGACTAATAATCCGTATCTTGTGAGAAAAAGTTTCTTGCTTGAGACCATTATTCCTTTTTCCGGAGAAACAGCTTCTCTGGAAAGAAATATTGCAGCTTGGTGGGTAAAACAGAATTTCAGGATTGCGCAGGGAGAAGGACTTTTTAAACATAACGACCTTACCAAATATCCGAAGAAAACCATTGTTCAGAAAATAGTGGGAAGACTGAAAAAAATATTTAAATAGCACACTAGATGAAAATTCTTTTCCATGAGGATGAACTCAATTACAGAGGAACTTCCATAGCAGTATACGATTATGCAGATTTCAATGAGAAATATCTGGGTAATGAATCTATAATTGTATATAATAAAAATTCAAAGACCAATCATCCGCTAGGTATTGAAAAATTTGAAAAAAGATTCCGTGTACATGGTTATTCAGACTTCAGTGAGGTAGATCAGCTTATCCGTAAAGATAATATAGACCTTTTTTATGCGATTAAAAACGGTAATATTGATGGGATAGATACTAAGGAGTGTAAATCTGTAATACACAGTGTTTTTAAACATTTTGAACCCCATGGGGACGTATATGCCTATGTTTCTGAATGGCTGAGCCAGGAAATGACAGGTTCAAAATATCCTTATGTTCCCCACATGGTTAATTTTGATTCTCAAACCAATGAAGATTTGAGAACAGAGCTTAATATTCCCAAAAATGCCAAGGTTTTTGGTTATTATGGTGGCCATATCAGCTTTAATATTCTTTTTGCCCAAAAAACCATTGAAAAAATTGCATCAAAATATAAAGATATCTATTTCATTTTTATGGGAGTAAATCCTTTTATCAAAAAGAAATGGTGGAAGTCTGTTCCTTCTAATATTATCTTTCTACCGCCAAGCTCGGATATTATGATGAAACAAAAGTTCATCAATACCTGTAATGCTTTGCTTCATGCACGGGAAAGAGGAGAAACATTCGGAATTACCGTGGCTGAATTTGCTATTATGGGAAAACCGGTAATTGCTTTTGCCAACCCTCCGGAAAAGGCACACATTACCCATCTACAGAACCAGGCTTATTATTATAATGACAGTAAAGACCTGCAGAACATTATTCTGGATGCAGACCTCACTTTATCAGCCAAAGAACTTTATGAAAAATTTCTCCCTCATCCTGTGATGGATACTTTTAAGAAAGTTTTTATTGATTGAAACTGCAACAACAGAAAACATATCCTTTCTTTAAAATCTGATAATAACTACTAATGAAAACGAAAATAGCCAATTATATAATAGGTTTGATATTTCTCATTTACTATTGTATCTGTATTTACAATAGCTATCTTCAGCTTGTATTTTATAAAAACGGATGGTATCTTGGCGAGTGGCTGATTAATTATCAGGATGGAGGATTCAAACGCAGAGGCCTTTTCGGAAGTCTTTTTATTTTTCTCAACGAGCTCACCCATATCAAGCTGGAATTTATTGTATTTGCATTTGTATCTATATTGTATGCAATCTTTTTTACAATGCTCATCCAACTCTTTATGCAGAAGAAAAATACCCTGCTCACTATTAGTATTATATTACTTCCGGCAGGCATGGGAATGCTATTGAAAGATCCAACCATTATTGCAAAAAAAGAAATCATGATTTTTCTGCCCTATCTGGTTTATTTCGTAAGACTTGAGGCCCGGAAGTCTATAAAAAGCATTGCTGTAAGTTTATTCATTATTATCGCAATTCTGAATCATGAAGCCGCATTTTTTTACATCCCATTTATAAGTTTTACCTACTTTATCAAAAGTAGTGAACCATCTTTCAGCAAATTTAAAAATATAATACTCTATCACTTAGCACCTGCCAGTGTTGTTATGGTATTACTTTATCAGTTCGGATACAGTATTAGTACCCCCAACTCTATTCAGTTCCTGCAGAAACATGGACTTATGCTCATCCTTAAAGGCATTTACGGGTATGATCCAAACTATAATGTTCTGAACTTTTACACAGCTCATTCATATGGCTATCTTACTTACCTCATCAGCTTATTGTTTGCATCAGTTACCTTTTACATCTATTGTACATTAAACAAAATCAGCATCAATAAAAAATTTATTGCTGTACAGATAATTTTCTTAATTCCCTTATTTTATATTGCCTATGATTGGGGAAGATGGATCAATATTTTCTTCACGTTGTTAACAATCTTTATTATCGGTGAACAACAATTGGTCAGTACCCTGAAAAAAGATATTACAGCTGTTATAGTAATTGCGGTCAATTCGTTATGGAAAATGCTGCTTTTCACAGCAGGCTTCCTTACTTTTCCAGCGCTTGATTCTATTATAAAAAAAGTATATTACTTTATCTACTTTAAATTTTTTTAAAGTAAAACACATCCCTATTGAGAAAATAAATATGAAAACAAAAATAATTAATTACCTCATTGGTTTACTATTTATCATATACTACTACGTCAGTATTACAACCTCTTATACGCTTATCATAGTAGAAAAAGGGGGGTGGTGTTTTGGTGACTGGATTATCAATTATCAGGATGGAGGATTCAAACGAAGAGGGCTTTTTGGAACTTTATTTATAGCTATCAATGAACTTACTCATATTAAGCTTGAATATATTGCATTTGCATTTGTATCTTTACTGTACACCGCCATTTTCTACCTTTTAATTAAACTCTTTTGGAATGAAAAGAATAACCTTCTTGTCATAGCCTTACTTTTGCTTCCGGTAGGCTTCGGGATGATGATAAAAGATCCTAATATTGCTACAAGAAAAGAAATGCTGTTCTTTTTCCTGTATCTTGTATACATCTTATGCCTGCGCTCAAAGGTTGTTATCAAAGATATTACCATTACTTCCTTTATCAGTATTGCTATTCTGACACATGAAGCTGCATTCTTTTATTTGCCGTTTGTTGGATTAGCCTATTTCAAGAAAAATGGAGGTTCATCATTTGATAAGCTGAAAAAAATAACATTCTATCAGCTTTTACCCGCAACGATTATAATGGTACTTCTCTATAAGTTTGGGATCAGCTTAAGGACAGAAAATACCGTGGAATTTTTTAAAGCTCATGGCTTGATACTTAAAGAAATGGGAATTTTTGATTATGATCCTAGCTATGATGTCATTGGCTTTTATAAATCTCATTTTTATGATTATCAAACTTATGGAATAAGTATATTGCTGGGTGCATTAACGGTTTATACTTATTGTAAATTCAATAAAGTCAAAATAAATGGTTTATTCCTGATAATACAGCTCCTATTTTTAATTCCATTGTTCTATCTGGCAGTGGACTGGGGAAGATGGATCAATATTTTCTTCTCCCTTTTAACAATTTTCATTGCTACAGAACCCAGAGCTGTTCTCAGCAGAAAACAGGAAATTATTGCTGTTGCATTAATTTTGTTTAATCTTTCATGGAGAATGATGCTGATTACACAGGGATTCTTAACTTTCCCCCAGTTTGACAAGTTGCTTAAACAGATCTACTATTTTTTGTATTTTAGAATCACTAATTTGTAATAATATCATAGGTTGCCCATTCAGAACCCCAAAACATTAAATAAAAAATGTCTCAAATCCATATTATTATTGTTACCTACAATGCCATGAAATGGGCAGAACGCTGCTTTACCAGTTTAAGGAAATCATCTGTTCCTGTAAAATGCTTTGTAATTGACAACGGATCTACAGATGGAACCCAGGAATACATAAAAACACATTTTCCGGAAGTAAACTTTACCCAGTCTGAATCTAATCTCGGATTTGGAAAGGCCAATAATATAGGTATTGAAAAAGCTTATAAAAATGGTGCTGATTTCTTCTATCTTATGAATCAGGATGCCTGGCTCTATGAAAACAGCATGGAAAGGATGCTTGAAGTATATAACAGTCACCCCAATAAGGATGAAATTGGTATTATAAGCCCTATTCATATTGATGGTTCTGAAAAGTATCTTGATATCTTTCTGGATCAGTATATTGCCAAGAATTATGAAAAAACCAGAATGATCTCTGATCTGTATTTTCAGACTTTAAAACCTTATTACGAAATTCACTTTGTAAATGCTGCGCATTGGCTGTTACCCAAAAAAACAATAGAGACCATAGGAGGATTTAATCCTTATTTTTTCCATTATGGAGAAGATGACGAATACGTTAACCGGGTTCATTTCCATCAGAAAAAAGTTCTGCTGGTTCCGGGCAGTAAGGTAGTTCATGACGGGGTACAGCTTCTCCATAAAATAGATTTCACCAAATATGAAGATCTCCGTATAGAAATCAATATACTGAATCCAAGTCTTCCGGATGCTTTAAGACAGGAAAAAAAAGCATTAAAGCAAAGTATGCTGAAGAATCTAATAACAGGAAATTTCACCCGGTATAAGGAGCTTTCTCTGAAATATAAAAAAATTGCCGGAGACAGCGAAAAATTAAGCAGTTTACGAAATCAATTGATTCAATCAGGCCCTAGTTTTCTGAATCTGTCGTAAATTAGCTATACAAAATTTTTAAAATTAATGATGAAAAATAATATATTATGTGCGGAATAGCGGGGATTATAGGCAGTAATGCAAGGAATTACCAGGAAGAAATCCAAAAGATGACAGATGCATTGGTTCATCGTGGTCCGGATTCTTCTCATTATGAATTTTATGAAAATGCCGCGCTGGGCCACCGCCGCCTTTCCATTATAGACTTATCTGATAATGGGAAACAGCCAATGTTCTCCAATACTAAGAATGAATGTATTGTACTCAACGGAGAGATCTACGGTTATCTGGAGATCAAAAGACAATACGCAGAATATCCTTATCACGGAGGTTCTGATACGGAGGTTATTCTTGCCATGTATCAGAGAAAACAGGAAAATCTCATCCATGATCTTCCGGGAATGTTTGCATTTGCCATTTGGGATGAGCATAAGCAACAGTTATTCTGTGCAAGAGACCGTTTTGGGGAAAAACCTTTTTATTATGCCATAGGAAAAAACAATGAGTTCATTTTTGCATCAGAAATCAAAGCTATTCTGGCTTCCGGGCTTATCCAGCCTCAAGTAAGTTCCCAGGCACTCTCCCACTATCTTCAATATGGATATGTAAGTTCTCATCAGAGTATTTACAGCAATATTCATACACTTCCTCCCGCACACCAGCTGATCTGGAAAGACGGAAAATTTACAGTTTCCCGTTATTATAGCTTACCTGCGAAAGACAGAGTTATAAGCATTTCCGACGCCAGGGAAGAGTTTCTATATCTGTTGAAAAATGCAATAAAGAAACAGCTTATTGCGGATGTAGAAGTAGGAAGTTTCCTGAGCGGAGGGCTGGATTCCTCATCAGTAGTAGCTTTAGTAGATGAATTTTTACCTCATCAGACTACCATCAGCTTCGGATACGATCACAAAGACAATGAACTTAAATATGCAAAGGAAATTGCAGATAAATACAAAACCAATCACATTGAAGTTCATGAAAAGAAATCTGACCTTGTCAGTTCTTTACTAAAAATATCGCCCTTTTTTGATGAACCTTTTGCAGATGCGTCATTTATCCCTCATTATGAGATCTGCAGAGCAGCCAGAAAAAATCTTACGGTAGTATTATCCGGGGATGTAGGAGATGAACTGTTTGGCGGCTATCATTTCTATACTGTTGAAAATAAATTAAAGAAACATTTCAGCTATAAAAATATCATTGCACAGTTCGGTTTAAAGCTATATCAGCAAATAAAGCCAACGTCATTCCTCAGCCGCAAAAACGTAGAATTCTCATCCATTATGGATTTCCATCTGAATGATGTACGGAATGCTTTTAATAAGAAAGAACGGGATCTCCTCGGAGTTTCTTCAGATTATCTGCAAACTTATAGTTTTACCCCAAATCTGGATTCCCTTAACGATATTATGAGGATAGATCTGGAAAACTATGTTCCAGCAAATATGATGGTAAAATCAGACAGAATGGCAATGGCCAATTCCCTGGAAGTGAGAACTCCATTCCTTGATCTGGATTTTGCAGAATTTTGTATCCAATTACCGGATCAGCTTAAACTGAATGACAGTAATGATAAAATCATTCTTCGCGAAGCTATGGGTTCCTATTGGACTGAAACCATCAGAAACCGCCATAAACAGGGCTTTGGACTCGGAGTAAAAAGCTGGTTTGCAGAAGAGAACCTGATGAATCTCTCAAATGACCTGCTAAAGAATCCCAATCATAAAGTATTCAATTTTATTGATTTTAAAGCTGCCCAGAACTTCCTTGATAAGGATGAAAGACATTGGAATCTTTTACAGCTTGCATTATGGGCGGATAATAATCAATCTTATTTATAAAGCAATAATTATTTTAAACACAAAACCTAAAAAAAATTCATATGTCCAATTACTTAAAATCCCTTCAAAGCATATTATTTAAAGAAACTCCTATCAGATTCGTAAAAAGAAAGCTGAATATTTCTTATCTTGATAACCGTAAGCTCTTTACCATTCATTATAATAACAGAAAAACCAGAATTTATCTTAATAAAAAGTTTGGCTATGTTGATCTTTATATTTTTGAGAATGGTATTTATGAAAAACATATCATTGATGATATAAGATCTGTTCTTACTAAAGACAAAGTATTATTGGATATAGGTGCTAATATCGGGCAGCATAGTTTGCTTTTAGCACCTTACTGCAAGCAGGTCTATGCATTTGAACCTATTCCCGATGTATATCATGAGTTCAATGAGAGTATTAAAAAAAACAATTATCAGAATATCAAACTTTTCAATACCGCCATTGGAGGTTCCTCAGCTGTAAAATCATTTAATTATGTTGCAGGACATGCAGGAATGAGTTCGTTTATTGAAACAAAAAATCCAGGTAAAAGATTGATCAATGTACAGATAGAACCACTACAAAATTTGATATCCGATACAAAATTTGATGTTGTGAAAATGGATGTTGAAGGATATGAAGCTGTTGTTATTCTGGAAAACAAAGATGTATTTTTAAAAAACAGGCCTGTATTCTTTATGGAATTTTGTCCGGCTGCAATTGATGAACAGGGAGATTACACCTCTCAGGACCTACTTCAGTTCTTTTTTGATAATAATTTTAAAGTATACAGCAGAGTACATAAAAAAGACTTCTTTACAACAAGCCCAGAATTACTTGTTAATGATAACCTAATTATTACACCCCTTTAGGCTCATGAAGATATCAGTAGTCATTCCCGTGTACAACGCAGAAAAATATCTTATAAAAGCTGTAGAATCTGCTCTACAGCTTGATGAAGTTTATGAGGTAATTCTAATAGAAGACCAATCACCGGATAATGCCCTTCAGATATGCTTTGAACTGGCTCAAAAATATGATAGGGTAAAACTTTTCCAACATCCTGACCGGGGAAATCATGGTGCCGGGGCAAGCAGGAATCTTGGAATTGAAAAAGCCACCGGCGACTTCATTGCTTTTCTGGATGCCGATGATTATTATCTGCCTAACCGTTTTGATGTTGAAAAAGAACTTTTCAAAGATGCGAAGATAGACGGGGTTTTCAATGCTATTGGTACGGAATATTTAACAGAAAAAGGAAAAGAGGAATTTCAATCCAAATTCAAAGAAATAACCCTCAGCACAGTCAATTACCCAGCAGAGGGAGAAGAAGTATTTAAAGGGCTGTTAAGTTTAACAGCTAAAACTTTTGGTACTTCTTTTCACCTTAATTCACTCACAGTAAGAAGAGCCTCTCTGGAGCTACAGCATCTTCTATTCAATCAGGAACTCAAAGTGCATCAGGATTCGGATTTCATCATCAAACTGGCCTATCACTGCCATTTAAAAACGGGAAATATAACAGAAGCAGTTGCCATGAGAGGAATTCATGATGATAACAGGATCACTAAAATTGTAAAGTACTCTCCGCAATATAACCAAAGGCAGTTTCTTTTATGGAAATCCCTGAATGAATGGGCTATTTCCAACCAGATCCCACCAGAATTCAGAAATAGAATTTACCTGCTTTATAAATCATTTGATCTTTCTTTACAGAAAGGCCTTACCAAATACTGTAATATTTTAGGAGAAGCTCTTAAAAACCCAGCAATATTAAAGACCCAATACCGTTTTACTTACTACAATAGATAACATGAAGACCTCAGTAATTATTCCTGTATACAATGCCGAAAAATATCTATCACATGCTGTAGAATCAGCCTTACAGTTTGATGAGGTCTATGAAGTAATTCTGATAGAAGACCATTCTCCGGATAATGCTCTTCAAATATGCCGTGAACTGGCTCAAAAATATGATAAGGTAAAACTTTTTCAGCATCCTGACCTGGGAAATCATGGGGCCGGAGCCAGCAGGAACCTTGGACTTAGTAAAGTTACCGGAGATTTTATTGCATTTCTGGATGCCGATGATTATTTCCTGCCCAACAGATTTACAGCAGAAAAAGAACTGTTTAAAGATCCTGAAATAGAAGGCGTTTTTAATGCTATTGGTACTGAGTATCTGACAGAAAAAGGGAAACGGGAATTCACGTCCAATATCAATGACAGCGAACTTCTGACTGTTAACTATGCTGCAGAAGGAAAAGAGGTCTTCAGAGGACTTTTAAGTTTAACAACTAAAACTTTCGGTACTTTTTTCCACCTTAATTCACTTACAGTAAGAAGACATTCTCTTGAATCTAAAAAATTAAAATTTAATGAGGCTCTCCGTCTTCATCAGGATTCAGATTTCATCATTAAGCTTTCCTGTTTATGTCATTTAAAATCCGGTATAATAGATCATCCTGTGGCGATGAGAGGAATGCATGATGACAACAGAATTACTAAAATAGTAAAGTATTCTCCACAATATAACCAACGGCAATTCCTTTTCTGGAATTCTCTCTACGAATGGTCTAAAACCTTATCTCTTGAAACAGATATTGCACAGCACATTTATCTTCAGAAAATGGCATTCGAGCTTTCACAAAAAAAAGGAATTTCAAAAAAAATAGGATTGTTTGCTGCTATTTTTAAAAACCCAAATATTCTGAGGACAAAATACAGATTTACTTATTCTCATGAGACACAATAAATCATTTATTTCTTACCATCTTCAGCTTTACTTTTGAAGTAAAAGAGCTGCTGTTCTTCAGTTTTCTTAGGCAATTCATACTATTCTTTGTACTTATCTCACCCTTTTGTGGAGATATTTTTCAGAGAAAACAGGGTTACAGCATACATTTGCCTACCACATTTTATTAAAAAATCATCATTGTAATGGCTCTGGCTACATTTCTGTATCATTTTACAGAAAAAAAGATGACTGCATTCTTAAAAATAAAATTAAAAGCTTAAATTTCCAATTCCAAATGGTACTAATAAAAACACAATTGTAATTCTAAATTTATTGTAAAAAGGAGAAGAAATGAGAATCTCAGTGGTTATTCCCGTTTATAATGCAGAAAAGTATGTTTCTCAGGCGGTAAACTCTGTGCTTCAGTTTGACGAAGTGCATGAGATTATTCTGATTGAGGATAAATCCCCTGACAATGCTTTACAGATATGTCAGCAGCTAGCGGAAAAGCATGAAAAAGTAAAACTTTACCAGCACCCGGATAAGAAAAACCATGGGGCAGGCCCAAGTAGGAATTTGGGAATTGAAAAATCTACAGGAGATTTTGTTGCCTTTCTCGATGCAGACGATTATTACCTACCTAATCGGTTTAATGCTGAAAAAGAGCTATTTAAAGATCCAAAAGTAGAAGGAGTTTATGGGGCTCTTGGAGTACATTACTACTCCGAAAAAGCAAAAGAGCAATATTATCAATTATTTGGGGACAGGCTGACTACAGTTTATAAAAAACATGATCCTAAAGATGTTTTCCGTGGGCAGCTTCACATGCTGGGGCCTTTTGGGCTGTTCAGTATAGATACTTTAACAGTACGCCGGGAAGCCTTGATGAGTAAAGTAAAGCCTCTCTTCAAACCTCATTTAAGACTCCATGAAGACACAGAATTCCTGTTTCGCCTTTCTTATTATCTGGATCTTTATCCCGGAATTCTGGACAAAGCTATCGCAATAAGAGGAGTACACGAAGATAACAGAATTACGAAGGTAGATTTGCGTGTCATAGACCCTTCTGTTTCCCGGGCTATACTTTGGAAAGAAGTTGACCTTTGGTCCCAGACTGAAAGTGATATTTCTGAAGATGTAAAGATCCATATCAAAAGGATGCACAGAAGTTTTGAAATTGCAAAAGCTCCATTGCCGAAAAAATGGGCCATGATCCTTAAATACCTTGTAACAGACTATAAAAGTATAAGATCCGGCTTATACAATATCAATTTCCGGCACTCACTGATTTCTTAAAACAATAACCGAAGACTTAAAAGACTCTGATTAAAACACAAAATAAAAGAACTTTGCAAATACTCAATTAAAGCCATCTGGAAACATTTGTTCGGCAGAATTTTTGAACCAGAATTATAATACAAATAAATCTTTATTTTTATATAAAAAAAATTAGACATAAGTCTTCATAATTAACTATATTGCAACGCTTTTAACCACAAATGATAAAAAAAATTAAGTAAACAAAAATGAAAATTTCAGTAATTATTCCCGTTTACAACGCTGAAAAATATGTTACACAAGCGGTGGAATCTGCTCTGCAGTTTGATGAAGTTTGTGAAGTTATACTGGTTGAAGACAAATCGCCGGATCATGCGTTAGAAGTATGTGAACAGCTTGCCGAAAAACATGAAAGAGTAAAACTTTATCAGCATCCGGATAAAGAGAATCATGGTGCAGGCCCTACAAGGAATTTGGGAATTGAAAAATCCAGTGGAGATTTTATTGCTTTTCTGGACGCTGATGATTATTTTCTCCCCAACAGATTTGATGCTGAAAAAGAACTTTTCAAAAGACCTGAAGTAGAAGGTGTATACGGAGCTCTGGGTGTACATTACTATACTGAAAAGGCAAAAGAACAGTATTACTCTTTATTTGGGGACCGGTTAACTACTGTTTATAAAAGGCATGAACCTAAAGATGTGTTTCTTGGGCAGATCTATATGTTGGGAAGTTTTGGACTCTTCAGTATTGATGCCTTAACCATCCGCAAAGATTCTTTAATGAAAAAAATGGATTTTTTATTTAAATCCAGCCTAAGACTGCACCAGGATACGGAATTCTTATTAAGGCTCTCTTATTATCTCCGCCTCTATCCTGGAATTTTAGATAAAGCTGTTGCTGTAAGAGGAGTACACGAAGATAACAGAATCACACTGGTAGACTCTAAAAAGGTAAATCCGGCAACTACCCGCGTCCTGCTATGGAAAGAAGTGGACGCCTGGGCTGAAAATGAAAATACACTTCCTGAACATGTAAAGCTTCACATCAAAAGGATGTATCGCAGTTTTCAGATTGCCAATTCCCCCAATTCAAAAAAATGGGGAATGATCCTCAAATATCTTTTAACAGACTATAAAAGCATCCGGTCCGGGATCTATAATATTAACTTTAGGAATAATTTATTCTAATTTTATTTTCCTCTGCTTGCCAAAATAGAGTCTGCAATCTGAGCCGTAAGTTTTTTACTGGATTCCTTATACATATGATTTCCATCGGTATAATCATAATCTGCATATTTTTTTGAAAAATCAAACACCTTAACATTCTGCTTATGGCCTATATCTTTCAGTAATTCACTGAAATGAGGATATTTTCTATCCTCAATAGCCGTAAGCGTTTGGGATGTTGGTATACGAACGATATAGACAGATCCTTTTGTTCTTAAATAATTAATAATCTCATTAAAAGCTTTTATACGGGCAGGCGAAAGTTCTACCGTACTAGCCAGAAGCTTATAATCCATTTCCTTTCTACGAGTTCTTGCCGCTACAGAATCTGCATTCATATTTATATTGATTTCCATCCATCCATCATCATGGAGAAAGCTATTTGACTTTCCTGCTTCAGCTCTTTCCGTATAAATTTTAAACCAGCTTCTTGTATAATGTTTCAGCAGATATTCATAATTGGGAGACCTGTCGTAAAAATACATATCATTCAAAGGAGAATTTTCTTCCGGGAAGTCTTTTTCATTTTTAATATTCTTATTCAATGAAAGGTTCCATGGCCCAACTGTTAAAATAAAAATACCGTCTTTAGTTTCAGGATCTAATTTCCTTTTTAAAGCTTTAAAATAAACCTGGCCATAGGGAGACTGCACAATATTCAGAGAAAAGTTATCAAAATTTGCAGAAAGCTTATTTTTTAAAACTTCAGGAACTACGCCCTGAGAGCCTCGGGAATCTCCCAGTATTATATTTTTTGGTTTTTTAACGGCAAAATGCATATAGTTATCATCCGTATTGCCATCAGCATAAGATCCAAGAATTGCCAGTACAATAAGCACTGCTACAAAATAAGGTACTATTTTAATTAAAAACTTTTTCATGCTAAAACTGAAAATAAATAAATTCATTATTCCCGAAGTTGGCATAACGGAGAATGATATAAATAACTGCCAGGTAGAAAATACGTCTTATCCAGGGTTTGAATCTTTTAATTTCTAATCCGTGAAACCTTTCCCTGTTGATCCATTCTATAATCAGCATAAACCCGATCAACGCCAATATTTTTACTGGCAGTGTATGTGGAATAGAAAGCAAATCCCTGCTAAAAATTCTGCCGATATAATGAATAGCCTGAGCTACAGATTCAGCTCTGAAAAAAATCCATGCGAAGCAGGTAATCAGAAAGGTAACCAGAATCTGCATACATTCTCTGAAAGATGGCAGAAACTTCCCCTGCCCCGCAACTTCCATATTCTGACGGTTTTTATTCATGATCAGCAAAGGCATAAAATACAGAGCATTAAGACCACCCCAAACCATAAACGTCCAGTTTGCTCCATGCCAGAATCCTGACACCAGGAAAATAATAAATGTATTTCTGATCTTCATAGAAAGCCCTCCTTTACTTCCGCCCAATGGAATATACAGATAATCCCTGAACCATGAAGACAGTGAAATATGCCATCTTCTCCAGAATTCTGCAATATCCCTGGAGAAATAAGGAAATGCAAAGTTTTTCAGCAATTCTATCCCGAACAACCTTGAAACCCCCAATGCAATATCTGAATATCCGGAGAAATCTCCATAGATCTGAAAAGCAAACAATACAGCTCCTATCACAAGATTACCGGGGCTTTCTGTTTGATAATTGTTGAAGATTTCATTTACCAGCGGTGCACAGTTATCAGCAATAACCATCTTTTTGAAAAATCCCCACAGGATTTGGCGCATACCATCCACGGCCTGCTCATAGTTGAACACTCTTTCCCGCTGTATCTGAGGCAGAAGATGTGTTGCTCTTTCTATAGGACCTGCAACCAATAGAGGAAAATAGCTTACAAAAACGGCATAGTCTGTAAAGCTTCTCTCAGCCTTTATCCTTTTTTTATAGACATCAATCACATAAGATAACCCATGAAATGTATAAAACGAGATTCCTACGGGAAGTATAATATTAAGCAGCCAGATATTTACCTTAAAGCCAAAGCCATTAAGAAGGTCTGCAAAACTTCCGACAAAGAAATTATAATATTTGAAGAAGCCAAGGAAACCAAGATTGATGACAATACTCAGGGTAAGCCAGAATTTAGCTTCACGATTTGTTTTGCTGTTCTCTATTTTAATTCCTGAGATATAATCAAGACCAATGGAAAACATGAGTAAAAAAAGAAACCGCCAATCCCAACAGGCATAAAAGTAAAAGCTGGCCAATAGCAGCAGCCTGTTCTGTTCATGAAATTTCCTGTTGAAAACAAACCAATAGAGGCAAAATACTATTGGTAAAAAAATAAGAAATCCTATTGAATTGAATAACATCGTCTGTTTTTAGAAGTTAATGGCGGTTATACTTAACTGCTGCTTTATTTCTGCTGCTTCAATATTACATTTCTTGTAAACCAATATGGATAGAGTATTTTCTGTTGAGAAAACACCATTTATTCTTTGTGGGATATTTATTTGTTCATTCATTGTGAGTGTTTTGGATGATATACTTTTTCTTATTTAAATGTTCGTGAATATTCTAAGAGATAAAAATAAATGATTTAAGCTAATAAATTTACAATTCTTTTAACCAAACCTCTATATATTCTGCTTTTTTTTGATATTAAAGATGCTTATCTGAGTCTCAGGCTTTTCAGATAATCTCTTAATGGCTTTTCAATAAATTGATAAAACAGAATACAGGTTATGACAAGAACTACTATATAAATTCCAAAAACAATATCAATAGAAAAATTATAATTACCCTGCTTCAACAGCTCCCGCAGGATATAGAGAACAGGAATATGGGTAATGTATACAGCATAGCTTGCTTCACCTAAATATTGCAGAGGTTTCAATGAGAATATCTTCGTCAATACACCATTATTTCTGGATATCAAAATAATAAGAGGAATGAAGAGAATGGCCATCAGCCCATTATGGTAGAACAACGGAAGAAAAATCAGAGACAGTAAAAGAAGTCCGAAAATAATAACTACCGGCACATCATAATTTTTCTGACCTGAATTTTTCACAAAATATAATCCTGCAAGATTTCCTGCCAGGAATTCATTGATATGCATTAGTGGAAAATAGTATAGCAGCTCATGGCTTTCCGTATGTGGTCCCTGGTAATAAGATGAAGCCGAATACAGATTACAAAATACCTGTGTAATGATCCAAATAATAACTGTGATTATCCAGATGCTCTTATTTCCTTTAGAATAAAGATAATTATACAGCCAAGGAAACAACAGGTAAAAAAGAAACTCTACAGAAATAGACCAGCCTGGAAAATTAAGGATCATAGCTTCTCTCGGAATCCAGCTCTGAAGCCCAAACAGGTATAAAAAACCTTTGTAGAAACTGAAATTGGAATATCTTGTTATCAGATACAGCAGAAGCCCTAATACATACAGCGGATAAATCCTGGCAAAACGGTTTCTATAATAATCAAAATACTCAATCTTATCTTTCCTGTGGTAAGCTACAATCATGATAAAACCTGAAAGAATGAAGAAGTAACTGACTCCTACATTGGCGTGCAGAAATATATCTGAAATATAATTGATCTTATATAAAAACAGATCTTTATTGAAATGGGAAATGACAATAGCCATAGCCGCAAGAAATCTGGTAAATGTAATCTGACTTATTTTCATAAAAACCGTCTCAACAGCTGTATCATAAATTTATACCCTTATTTTTGTCCAGAAATCTTTATAAATAGGATTCACAGCATTTCCTCTCAGGATATCAGTATCTCTAAAAAATAACTCTGTCAAAATTTAAAAACACCAATATATTTTCCTTCGAGTTCTACTACAAGAGTTAATAACTGCTTTTTTCAAATGCTTGTAAACTTAATCATATGTTCACCACATTATGTGAAGCACTGATAACCTCACAGATATAATGAGTCAGTTCCAAAGCACCCCATTTTATAGAAATGTTTTGAGAACCCTTATTATTTCACCCACCATGCTGTCTTTAAGCAAGCAAAAATAAAGTTTTTTTTCCACTTTCATAAAAACAGGTTATATTTGTGTAACTCAAGTGAAAAAAAAGTATTATCCTATCCCTATTATGAAAAATGCCAGTTTACTATCAGGGTTTCATTTTTCAATGAACAGTTTTCTTTCGGTTTATTTTCTGAAATCCCTATTGGTGGCAACTGATAAAAATATCACCACTACCCATCAGGATAATCTTACAGGAATTAACCATCAATGCTTTTTATAATTCAACATGAAGTTTTCCATACTTATTGCCCACTACAATAATGCCACTTTGTTCAGGGATTGCTATGATTCCCTACTGAAGCAAACCTATCCCAATTGGGAAGCTGTTATTGTTGATGATGCGTCTTCAGAAAATGAAAAAGAGCTGGTAAAGACCATCATTGCCGGAGATGAAAGATTCAGGTTTTTCGAAAATGAAAAAAACTCTGGCGTAGGTGTTACAAAAAGCAGACTTATTGAATTGGCTACGGGGGAAATTTGCGGATTTGTAGATCCTGACGATGCCATACTTCCCACAGCTATTGAAAAAGCAGTTCAGGTTTTTAAAGCCAAAAAGAAAGTGGCGCTCACTTATTCACGTTTTATGGGTTGTGATCAGTATTTAAGGCCTATTGCTCCATTTAAATCTGCAATGCAGGTAAGGAATGGTGATCCTTTTTTCTTCAATTATCCCAATCAGATCAATCATTTTGTAACATTCAGAAAGGATGTTTATGAACAGACAGAAAAAATGAATCCTGAATTAAGGATTGCTGAAGATCAGGATCTGTACTTAAAGATATATGAAAAAGGAGATGTTTACTTCATAAATGACACCAATTATCTTTACAGGGCACATGCAGGCGGCATTTCCCAGAACAATAATAAAGGTAAATCATATGATTATTTTGCTCAGGTTGTCTTAGCTGCTATGAAGAGGAGAAATCTCACCAGCATCAACGGAAAAAAGATCCCGGAAAAATATACCAATCACCAGGAGATTTTTGCTCTTTTGGAATATCAGCATGGAATTTGGTACAGGATAAAAAAAAATATCACTATTACTTTACAAAAACTTTTCAGATAATGCCAGAAAATAAGAAAATACAGGTTCTTTTCAGACACCGCTCTATGGAAATGGGAGGGGTGGAAAAAGTGGTATTGAGCATGCTCAACAATCTTAATCCTGATAAATTTGACCTAACCATATGTCTAAACATGGACCAGGGAGAGCTTAGAAATGAAATTCCGGGCCATGTGAAAAAGGTTTACCTTACCGAAGGCAAAGAAAATTTTTCCAAAAATCCGTTCATTAATAAACTTCAGCTTGTACGCAGAAGGCTAAAGCTGATGCACATATTAAAGAATTCTAAAATTTCTGACCGTATTCTAGGAAATAAAAAGTTTGATATAGAGATTTCACCATCGTATGCCACATTCTCATCTGTCAATAATTCAAGCAATAAACATTCAAAAAAAGTAGGCTGGTTTCACTCTGAGATTAATTTACCGGCCTTGCAGCCAGCGGTTCCGGAGATCATCCACAACTTTCAGAAGTTTGATCATATGATTTACTGCTCACAAAGGATCAAAGAAATGATGCACCTTTATTATCCGGATTTAAAATATCCGGTAGAAAGTGTAGTTATCAATGCCATTCCCATTGAGGAAATTAAAAAAAAGGCAGAAGAAAGATTAGAGGACTTCCCGCAGGGCCCTGTCTTTGTTTCCGTAGGCAGACTTCATCACAGAAAAGGCTTCCACAAACTTATAGATGCCCATAAAAAACTGATAGACGAAGGCTTTCACCACAGCATCTTAGTTATTGGAAATGGAGAGGAAATGGAAAACCTGACAGAACAGATCAAAACCAATAATGTTCAGGATACGTTTATTTTATGTGGCAATAAGATGAATCCGTATCCATATATTAAAAATGCCGATTATTTTATTCTTCCTTCTGAATCTGAAGCCTGGCCACTTGTAGTTGCAGAAGCATTGATTCTACAAAAACCCATTATTGCAACAGATACCGGCGATGTTGGAATCATGATTAAAGACCGCGAAACAGGATATCTGATCCAATATGAAACCAACGAAATGTATGAAGCGATGAAAAAGTTTCTTTCTGATCCGGAATTGATATCCAGAATCAGAAAGAACCTTCTTACCATTGAAGATCAGTTTGACAATCAGAAAATCTTTAATGCCGTTGAAAAAATCCTTGAGGACCTCTATCAACAAAAACAAAGTGAACGATGACCACCATTAATTCTCTTCAAAATTTTCCAAACCAATAATATTCATCAGATCGGAAACAGTTTCCATATCTTTAAACTGATCCGGATCAAGCTGTTGATTAAAATTTTCGTCTACAAAAGCAATGACGGAGAGTAGGCTTATGGAATCATAATTTTCCAGATCCTTTAGCCTGGTATCTCTCTCCAGGACTTGTTTTTCTTCTAGTTCCTCTTGTAGTTTTTCTAAAAAAACGGAAGTTTTCATATATTTTTAAATTTTGTGATTGATGATTTGAAAATTAAAAATCTATTATAGTAGCTCCCCAGGAATATCCCACCCCAAAACCGGCCATTAAAATCCTATTTCCTTCTTTCAGCATACCTTTATCAAACATATTTTTCAGGGCAATCGGAATGGTTGCAGAGACCGTATTGCCTGTTTTCTCCATATCAATATAGAATTTTTCAGTGGGAATCTTTGTTTTCCGTCTCAGATAATTCAGCATAAAAGAATTCGCCTGATGAAAAACAAAATAATCAATATCATCCATGGTAAGTTTATTTTCATCCAAGGTCTCTTTAATCAGTCCTGGGATCTTTTCAATGGTAAAATTAAAAATTTCAGGGCCATTCATATAAAGATTCTCAGGATCAAACTCATGGTTCGGATTTACTGTAAAATCTGTCCTGAAACCTCCTTTTTTTACAATTAGATTTTCAGCTCCGCTGCCATCCGTTCCCAAACAGAATCTATAATCTCCTGCCATTATATCTTTCTCAACAATTACCGAGGCTGAGGCATCTCCAAACAGACATCGGTTTCCTTTATCTTTTGGGTGAATATGTTTGGTGTAGGTTTCTGAAGTAACTAATAAAATACTGCTGGCTATTCCTGCGGTAACCAATCCTCTGGCAAAAGCCAATCCGTAAACAAACCCGGAACATCCAAGATTAAAATCTACAGCTCCGATATTTTTTCTAAGACCAAGCTTTTCCTGTAAGATGCATGCCGTGGTAGGAAGAAAATAATCCGGGCTTTGAGTACAGAAAAGAATAAAATCTATTTTGCTCCTGTCATAATCTTTAAACACTTTTTCTGATGATTGTACAGCAAGATCCAGTACAGTCTCATTTTCTGAAGAAATATGACGCTGTACAATTCCTACTTTTTCCCGGATTCTTGCAGAACTCCATTCAGGAAATTCCTTTTCCAGATCCATATTAGTAAGAACTAATTCGGGCAAATAATATTCTATTTTAGAAATTCTTATCATATAAATTCTTTTCTTTGTATGAGAAAAACAAATTTAGAATAATGATATTTATATATCGTATCATATTAAAAATTCATACCACTTATCAATACCTTATCAAGAGAATATATCTCAAAATTTGTATTGCTAAAGGATTAAAGGTAGGAAAAAATGTTCGTTTTGTAGAAGTTCCCGAATTAGGCACAGAACCTTTTTTAATTGAAATAGGTGACGAAACAACACTTTCTAATAATGTTAGATTCATTAATCATGACGGCGGTTATAATGCCTTACATTTTTTCGAAAAATACAAGGATGTAAGAGCTTTCGGGCGTATAAAAATCGGAAAGCAATGCTTTATTGGCGCAGATACCATCATCATGCTCGGTTCTGAAATAGGTGATAACTGTGTATTGGGAGCAGGCTCCATTTTAACTTCCTCTATGCCGAGCGGAACGGTCTATGCAGGGATTCCTGCAAAATTCATCTGTACTATTGAAGAATATGGAGACAAAGCATTAAAAAACAATGTTATGTACCCGCGAGAACTCGAAGCAGACAGGCCTAAACTGGAAGCTTATGTAAAAGAACACCTCCCTCATACCTACAAACCTATAAAAAAATAAATGTCTGAAAAAAAGAAAATCCTTATTAGAATCGGTTCCCTTCGCCATGGCGGTGCAGAAAAAGTTTTGATTAACTTCCTCAAAAACCTTCCCAAAGATAAATATGAAGTTGATCTTTTGATTAACCTCTATACGGGAATGTACATACAGGAAGTTCCATCCTGGGTAAAACTCCATTATCTTCTGAAAGGGGAAATGATAACCACTAACAGGCCTCATGAAATTCCAGTGAAGGCATTCAGGGTACTATATCAGAAAATGTTCCTGATATTCCCTTCCCTTCTCTATAAATTTATACTGAAAAATAAAAAATACGATGTAGAAATAGCGGCTATCCATGGGATGTATAAAGAAATACTATCCAGCCCGCAAAAGGACTCCAAAAAGATCGTATGGGTTCAGAATGACATCTTTAATCTGAAAGAATATACGCCAGAAATAATCAGGCAGTTTTTCAATTTTGACAAAATTCTGGTCATTTCCAACAAACTTAAAGAAGAAATGCAGAAGCTGGCCCGTAATGAAAAAGAAAAACAGGCCGTTGTTAAAATATTCAACCCTATTGATTCTCAGGATACACTTAGGAAAGCTGAAGTTGAAATTAATGATTATCCTTTTTCCAAAGACCTGCCAACCTTTGTAACCATAGGAACAGTGTATCCTCAAAAAGGCTACGACAGACTTTTAGATGTTCATAAAAAATTAATGGATGAAGGATTAAAACATCAGATCATCATTATCGGAGATGGATTTGATTTTGAAAATATTCATGCAAAGCTCAATCAGCTAGGACTTCAGGATACGGTAAAGATGCTTGGCTTCAGAAGTAACCCCTATCCCTACCTTAAAACATCGGATTTTTATGTAATGTCATCCCGACATGAAGGATTCCCAACGATTATTGCAGAAGCCCTGATCCTGAATAAGCCCGTTGTGTCCACAGATGTTTCAGGAATAAAAGATCTTCTGCAGGACGGAAAATTAGGTCTCATTACCGCTAATTCTGAGGACGGGATTTATAAGGGAATGAAACAATTCTTAATTCACCCCGAGCTTCCGAAACAATATGAAAAGGAAATAGCAGAGACTGAGCTTCCCTTTGTCCTTGAAAAATCGGTAGCACATCTTCAGGAAATCATTGATTATGTATAAAATATTTTGTTATGCCAGAGTATACAGCAATACAGAAAGATTTTTACAGGGAAAGCGGTAAATGGCTTTCTACATTTGGGATTTGGAAAAAATGTATTAATCCCAATCTACATTATCTCTACCTCTTCAGAAAGGCTCAGAAACACCGGAAAAAACCTATTTCCGGGGTATTCTGGAAATTTCTCCTAAGACATTATCAAATAAAATATGGCTTCCAGATTTATCCTGAAACACAGATTGGCGAAGGATTGTATCTTGGCCATTGGGGTGCCCTCGTCATCAATCCTAAAGCTAAGATCGGTAAAAACTGTAATATTGCCCAAGGGGTAACAATAGGACAGCAGAACAGAGGTAAAAATGAGGGATACCCTGTTATTGGAGATGAAGTATGGATAGGCCCGAATGCCGTTATTGTTGGAAGTGTGAGTATAGGGAACAATGTTTTGATTGCGCCTAATGCCTATGTGAACTTTGATGTTCCTGAAAATTCTATGGTTATGGGGAATCCCGGTAAAATTTACCCGGCAGATAATGCTACTCAAGGATACATTAACAATAAAATATAAGCTGTCTTTCACAAAGGACAGCTTTTTTATAAATTTAAAAATATTTTAACCTTCATATCTTATTTATGGTTTATACTTTGTAAATTTATCTTGATTTTTTTAACGTTTGGATTATTGAAAACCTTTATTCATGCTAAAACAAAGTATACTGGAATATTACATATGATTTTAAGCATATTTTAATATTAAACTTTGTTAAAAGTAGATAGTTTTTCCGTAAAAATTATATTTTTGTATAATTATTGATTCGATCTATTGATTTCGAAAATAATTTAAACGAAATAAATAATTATAAACCTTTTTTAATTGTAAAATTATGTCACAATCGTACGAAGTTATTTTTGAGAACAATAAGAAATGGGTAGAATCTAAAGTTGCACAGGATCCCAACTTCTTCCATGAGCTGGCAAAAACTCAAACTCCTGATTATCTCTACATAGGATGCTCAGACAGTAGAGCTACAGCAGAAGAACTGATGGGAGCCAAACCAGGGGAGGTTTTTGTTCACAGAAATATTGCCAATGTTGTGAATACTTTAGATATGAGCTCCACAGCAGTAATTCAATATGCTGTAGAACATCTTAAAGTAAAACACATTATCGTTTGTGGACATTACAACTGCGGTGGTGTAAAAGCAGCGATGACTCCTCAGGATTTGGGATTATTGAATCCTTGGCTGAGAAACATCCGTGATGTTTACAGATTACATCAGGCAGAACTTGATTCTATCGAAGATGAGGATAAGCGTTATGACAGGCTGGTTGAACTTAATGTTCAGGAACAGTGTATCAACGTTATCAAAATGGCCTGCGTACAGGAGAGGTATATTTTAGAAGAACAACCTGTTGTACACGGCTGGGTATTTGACCTTAGAACAGGTAAAATTATTGATCTTGAGATTGATTTTGAGAAAATCTTAAAAGATATTCAGAAGATCTACAACCTTACCGGTTCAGATTGGGTAATGAGCAGAAAGACTAAATAGTTTTTCGAAAAAAAGAATGTGAAATGAAATTCTGGAGTATTATTGTATTAACGTTTTTTCTGAATTTTACAGCGCTGCCAGGCATTGCTGCGGTGGCAGGCTGGGACATTGTAAGAACGAATATAATAGTAAATGAAGAAGAATCACATTCTCACCCGTCCTCATTTATTGTTTATGAAAAGACTATTCCTAAACCTTTAGATGTTTTCGACTATCTGAAGTTTTCTGAGCCTGCACCTCAGTCTATGTCTTTTGTACTGGTAGATGATTCCTTTCATCTATCCCCTTTACTTACTATATTTTCTCCGCCTCCGGAAGCTTAATTTTTAAAAGTAGTAGTTAGATTTTATAGTTATTCATGCCTTTAAGGTACTGAATAAGCTGTTTATGCTTTAAAAATTAATTTTCCAATCTTTTATAATTGATTATTTAAGAATAAATCAATCGGTTATAATATTTTCAAAAATATCATGAAAAAAACATCATTATTAGGAGGAATCAAGGAGAATTTCCCTTCCGGACTCGTTGTATTCTTAGTAGCACTGCCTTTGTGCTTAGGAATCGCCCTAGCATCTGGAGCACCGCCATTATCAGGAATTATTTCCGGGATTGTGGGCGGGCTTGTTGTAGGATTTCTTAGTAATTCAAACATATCAGTTTCAGGACCTGCTGCAGGTCTTACAGCTATTGTGCTTACCGCCATTACCGACCTTGGAGCATTTGAACTCTTCTTATGTGCCGGGATTATTGCCGGGATTATCCAATTGGTTTTAGGCTTTGTAAGAGCCGGCAGTATTTCCAATTATTTTCCCAATAATGTAATTGAAGGAATGCTTGCAGCCATCGGTATCATTATTATTTTAAAACAAATTCCTCATGCACTGGGATTTGATAAGGATTATGAAGGCAATCAGTCATTATTCAGCAACGGACTTAATTTCGGTTATTTTACTGAACTTTTCGGAGCTATTCATCCTGGAGCTATTATTGTAACAGCAGTATCTGTAGGAATTCTTATTGCCTGGGATAAAATTCCGGTTCTTAAGAGAATGAAAATGCTTCCGGGCGCACTGGTAGCAGTAGTTACAGGAATATTATTAAATGAACTGTTCAAACTATCAGGAAGTTCATTGGCTATTGGTACAGAGCACTTGGTTTCACTACCTGTTCCACAGTCATTGGATGACTTTAAGAACCTGATTACTATGCCGGATTTCGGAGGTTTTACCAACCCAAAAGTGTGGATCGTTGGGGCAACTATTGCCATTGTAGCATCAATTGAAACATTACTTTGTATTGAAGCATCAGACAGATTGGATAAGCAAAGAAGAATTACAGACACCAATCTTGAGCTTAAAGCACAGGGAATTGGAAACCTTGTCAGTTCATTTATTGGTGGGCTTCCCATGACTTCCGTAGTGGTGAGGAGTTCAGCGAATGCCAATGCAGGAGCTACATCCAAAGTATCTGCTATGATTCATGGGGTGCTTCTATTAGTTTGTGTATTGAGTATTCCGGTTATTCTGAACCTGATCCCGCTGGCAACTCTTGCTGCTGTTTTAATCCTGGTAGGATATAAACTGGCGAAGCCTGCTACTTTCAAACATTTCTGGCATCTGGGGAAATTCCAGTTTGTACCATTCGTGGCAACTGTTGTAGCTGTTGTGGCAACCGACCTGTTAAAAGGAGTTGGAATTGGTCTTGCGATCTCTGTATTCTATATCCTTCAGGGAAATATGAAAAGAGCTTATTACCTAAGCAGAGAAAAACTGGATGACGCGGATGGAATCAAGATTAAACTGGCTGAAGAAGTATCTTTTTTAAATAAGGCAGCCATTAAAAAAACACTAAAAAACATTAAATCTAACTCTACTGTAATCATTGACGCGAGAGAAACTTCATATATTGCGACAGATGTACTGGAAATGATCCAGGATTTTGCCAATATCCGCGCAAAAGAAGAAGATATCAATGTAGAACTTCTGGGCTTCAAAACTTCATACAAAGATTATGAGAGAAGCCAGGATTCTCATATTCTGATTACCCACAAAAGAGCGATGTAAGCTCAAAACCAATTTTATTTTAAACTTAACAATTCAACAAACAACTAAAATTATATGAAAGCACATACATACGAAACCCAGTCTACCATTACTCCTGAAAAAGCTTTGGAATTTTTAAAGGAAGGAAACCAAAGGTTCGTTAATAATCTTAAAGCCAACAGAGACCTTCTGGAGCAGGTAAATGCAACCCGCGAAGGACAATGGCCTTTTGCCGTAGTTCTAAGCTGCATAGACAGCCGTACTTCTGCAGAATTGATTTTCGACCAGGGTCTGGGAGACGTTTTCAGTATCAGAATTGCCGGTAACTTTGTGAATCAGGACATTCTCGGTTCCATGGAATTTGGCTGTAACGTTGCGGGTTCTAAACTGATCGTGGTTTTAGGACACACTAAATGCGGAGCCCTGAAAGGAGGTCTTGATGCAGCACAAATTGAAGGGATGGGAATGGATAACCTGAACCATCTTATCAATCATTTCAACCCGATTATCAATGAAGTGATTGAAGAAAATGAAGAACGTTCATCAAAAAACAGTTCTCTTTTGGAAAGGCTTAATCACCAGAATGTAAAAAATGCTATTGAAGACATCCGTAAACAAAGCTCAACACTTAAAAGACTTGAAGAAGAAGGGAAAATTAAGATTGTTGGAGCTAACTACGATGTTGAAACAGGTGCAGTAAGCTGGTTATAGAATAATCAAGAGTCCTATTTAAGTACTTTCTAAAAAGTATGTAATACAGCTCAGATAAATTGATTGGAAATTAATTTAAATGCATAACAGAAGGCCATCGGAAATCCGATGGCCTATTTTTTTATCGTAGCAGAAAACAATTAGTTATTTCCCGTTAAATGTGGACATTGTATTGTTAATTCCTGCAAACACAAAGGAAAGGCTTGCTTTTGAAAAAGTATCGATTCTTTCTGTGAGTTTTTCCGTTTCTTCTTCATTCCATGTTCCTAATACATAATCTACCTGGCGCCCTGCAGCAAAGTCTGCTGAAATTCCAAAGCGAAGTCTTGCGTAGTTCTGAGTCTGTAACACTTCATTGATATTTTTTAATCCGTTATGCCCTGCATCAGAGCCTTTTCCCTTCATTCTCAGAGTCCCGAAAGGCAGTGCCAGATCGTCTGTTACGATCAGTACATTTTCCAAAGGAATATTTTCTTTCTGCATCCAGTATCTTACAGCGTTACCTGATAAATTCATGTATGTATCCGGTTTAAGAATAAAGACTTTCCGCCCTTTATACTTCCCTTCTGCCATCCAGCCGAAATTAGCAGTATTAAATGATACTTCAAGTTTTTCAGCTATTTTTTCAGCTACTTTAAAACCTATATTGTGTCGTGTATTTTCATATTCTGAGCCTTTGTTCCCCAGCCCAACAATTAAATATTTCATCAGAAATTTTTTACAAAATTAAGGGATAAAAAATAAAAAACTCAATCTTGGGAAGATTGAGTTTAAATATTGTTGAAAAACTATTCTATTGTGGTTTATAAATATAGTTGATACCATAGCCCTTTGTCATGTATGTCTGCAGATCATATACATAATTTGTACTCATTACAATAGGCTGAGGAATATTTGCACTAAGATCTGTTACGGACCATCTTTTAGGATTATTCGGAGATAGAATTAAACTCTCTTTAATGCTGTGTTTTGTGGCCAATAATCTTGAGATCTTATATACATTCGGTAATAGGGTAAATGGACTGATCTGTTGATCGTAAGCATAATACTCATAGCCATATTTCTCAGTAGGGGTACCATATACAATTGGGTTATTGGATGTTACCGGACCGGAAGTATTAAGTACTTTAGACACATTGTCTCCAGCATAAGTAAACTCGGACTTGTAATATTCTTTATAATTAATGGGACCTCCCATAGTTTCTTCTCCTTTTATTGTAATGATAGACTCCAGCTTTGAAGTAGCAGTATTATAAGCTAAAGTATGAATATATTTTTCTGAAGCGAATAAGGTTTGAGGGCCTGGCTTAGTAGAAGGCGGAACCGGTGGCGGTCTTCTGAAAACAGAACGGGTTTCAGAAATAGACTGTAGTCTGCTGTTATTTCCATAGTTGAACTGTCTCTCGTAAGATATACTGTCTTTATCCAGCTTTCCATTTCCATCAAGATCAAGAAAACCCCTGAAGTTAATCTGGCTGATTCTGTCACCACTGTACATAATATCTGTAATAGAAGCACTATCTGTGATAACCCTGTTCATAAGCAGTCCGCTGTATTGATATTCTGCCAGAGTAGTTTTATCTGTAATTTCTTTATATAAAGCTCTTGGCCCGCTCAGTCCTCCTGTATTGTTCAGATCCAAAAGAGGATTCCCGTCTTCATCCAATAAATCTTTGCAGGAATGTATTGAAGAAAAGCCTGCAATTAATAAGATAAAATAGAAAATTTGTTTCATTTCCTGGTAATTGATTATTTTTTGACAAATATAATTTTTTTTTGCATAAAAATTATATGATTATTTATATTCTGATAAGATTAACAATAATTATTCACCTATAATTTGTAATAGATAAACATCAGATTCTGAGATCTGTTATTAGAGTTTGATAAGATCTCTGATGTTCCTGAGCTGTGTAAAGTGAGATCGGCAAACTGAATGGAAAAGCACCAGCCAGCACCTGAAGAAAATAGTTTTTTACCATATATTTTAAATTTATTCAAATATAATTCAATTTTATACAATACAGTCTATTTCCAGCAATAAATTCACAAAGAACAGAGCCAATAAATAAAAAAATCTAAAAACATAACGTTTTTAGATTCTTAATTATTATATAGATATGAAAATTAATAAGGCTGTAATACAGACGTTGTTAAGACAGACTGTGCCATATCAGCATTAAGAGATGCTGTATCTACCGCTTTACCTACTCCAAGTACATTATTATTCAATGTTCTGTTTGTACAGGCTACTTTAACAGAATATTTGTTTTTAGGGCTAAGATTCTGAAGTGTTGCATTAAGGTTAAATATTTTATAAGTCCCACTATCTCCCTGCAATACATCAGCTCTTACTGCTTTAAGTTTATTATCTACAAAAACACCACATGCAAAACCTGCTGATGAAGCATTATTTGCCTTTTGAGCAGTGGTTTGAAATGAAAATGTTACTTTATTTGTCATATTGGTAATAGAAAATGTATCAATAGCCTGAGGTATCACAATCCAGCTACTCGTTAAGTCATCATCTAAATCATAAGGTACAGGATTACCATTGCTATTGAATGAGACTCCCGTTTGATCTGCAACAGTATTTATAGAAAATAAAGACATACTTCCCTGCCCGTCAGCGATTTTGATACTTTTCCAATCGTTTACAGCCATTTC
Source organism: Chryseobacterium bernardetii (assembly GCF_003815975.1). Lineage (NCBI taxonomy): Bacteria > Pseudomonadati > Bacteroidota > Flavobacteriia > Flavobacteriales > Weeksellaceae > Chryseobacterium > Chryseobacterium bernardetii. The sequence goes on along the minus strand of NZ_CP033932.1, from coordinate 1,528,074 downwards.
CGAATTGTTATGGAAGATATCTCCATCATTCCCTGCCGACCCTTTCAGTAAGTCAGTACCGGCAGTTCTTAATTCTTTTCTGATATTAACATCTCCATTTACATCCAGCTTATTAACAGGAGTTGAAGTATTTATACCAACCTGAGCGCTAACCAGCCCGATAATTAATAAAAATTGAACAAAAAATATTTTTTTCATAGTTGGTTTTAATTTGTTATCGTATTAAACACTTGTGGTACTTCATATACATCTGCTTTCAAAGATGACTGAGCAATAAAACTATTAATATTGCTACTTGTATTTGTTCCTATAGTCAGTTTTCTGTTAGAAGCATCTCCATAAGAAGCAAGTCTTGAGCATCCTACGCTCACAGTATGGTCTCCTTTAGAGAGGTTCGTTACAATTCCAATTTGATTATGAGTAGCAAAAGTGAACTGAGCACTACTTGCCCTTAGGTTATTCTGCCTCAAATTAATCAGTTTATCATCTACAAAAATCCCACAGGCATAATCTATAGAGGTATCCGGATTTCCATTGGCCGCAAAATTGGCCTGCACAACTGTTTCAAACTGAAAATAAGCTTTACTCTCGGTACTGAAAACGCTGATCTTCTGAGTCAGTCCGTCTATTTTTTTAAACCCGCTAAGATTAGAAAAACTGGCTCCTTTTGTAAAGGTCGCCGCTTTTGAAGTCGTCATATTAGGCTGTTCCGAAGATAAAAATCCAACCCCAGTGTTATCTGAAAGAGAATTGTTAAAAATCAGATAAAATTTATTAGGTTCATATTCAGGAATACGGAGCGTTTTCCAGGTAGGAGGATATCCTTCTCCCTGCGACACCAGTAGCTGGTCATTATTTCCCATAGAAAGAGTATTATCTGTAACATCAAGTACAGCAATCTTATCTCTCAGATTTAAATCTCCGTTTACATCCAGTTTTGCTTTTGGAGAATCAGTATTAATACCCACCTGTGCGGAAAGCATCAATCCTGAGGTAAGAAGTAGAGAAGAAAGAAAATTTTTCATCATTTTGATTAATTGGATTTATAAGTTACATACTCAATAACATCTATCTTCATGGTAGATTCCAGGGTGAATGCATTAGATGCACCATTAGAACCTTGCACATCACGCCCAATAGCAAATTGGGAGTTTACATTGGAAGTACTTATTTTTCTACAGGCAATCTCCAGTTTCTGAACTCCGACAGGAACATTGAGTTCTGTATAGTTGAGGGTGAAAATATAATCCTGGAGTCCGTTTTTCCCTGAATTATTACTGGAGCCTACCCTGTCCGGACGTACAGCCACCAACTTATTATTTCTGAAAACTCCGCAGGCAAATCTTACATTTTCTGAAGTGGTAGACACTGGAGCTTTCATTTCAATTCCAGTCTGAAACTGATAAGTAAGCCTGTTCTTCCCATTTTTAATGGTAAATGTGTTTGTGAGACCATCAATTTTTACCCATTTGCCTTTGCTGGCATCATTAATATCGTCTCCCACACTATTTCTAGAGGTCCCATCACCTTGAATCCCATTGGTAAGAGTTAAAATACCTGTTTGATCTGATGACAAATACGAATTAATCAGTTTGTACTGCCCTTCTTCCATAAAGGGAACATTTATAGATTTCCAAACAGGAGATTTACCTTCTCCCTGAGAAACTAATACCTGTCCGTTCAAACCTGCACTTCCAATTGTAGAAGAAGTGCCTCCTACTCTAAGTTCTCCTCTTAAAGTAGTTTTTCCATTCACATCGAGCGTTGACTTTGGTTTCGTGGTCCCGATTCCCACCTGTGCGTTCGCGTAGAAAGATAAAAATCCAACTACACAACTGAATATAATTTTTTTCATAATAAGGACTGCAAAGGTACAAATTACGAATCGAAAAAATTCCAGTTATTATACTTAAAGCTATAGAAATAAACATATTACACAATAGAATTTTTTATACCAAAAAGTAGAATTATTTCTACATTCAGCCATTTGGAAAGCCAAACTGAATTTATACAATACCTCAAACCACTTCTGTTGCGTGCTTTACGCTGTGGCTTTTTCTCATTGAAAAGTGATTTTAACACTACTAAACAAGGGTTAATTCTCATAAGCAGGAATATTCCAGGCAAAAAACATGATAATAATCACAAAAAAACCATATAAAAATTCATCCTTTTTATATGGTTTAGTATGGTTTACAGAAAAATTTGCAATTTTTGGTCGCTATATTTTAATTATGTTCAATAATAGCTTTTAGTAAAATATTAACCTCATCTACATTTTTCACTTTCTCTTTTCTCATCATGAGTTGGTTTCCTTCCTTACCTGACTTCTCCTTGAGCTGAGCTTCTGCAGGATTTCTGGTTAAATAATTGATAATATGCCTGAATCTGTCTGTCTGATAGAATTTATCCTGAGGATTGCCAGGGAAATACCCTAAAAATATTCCATTCTTCATCACAATCTTCTCAAAGCCAATATCTGCTGCAAGCCATTTTAAGGAAACACTTTTAAGCAGATTTACCGCCTCTTTAGGTAAAGCACCAAATCTGTCAATCAGTTCAAGTTCAAACTGATGAAGATCTTTTTCATTATTAATTTCTGCTATTTTCTGGTACAGCAGCAATCTTTCTTCCGTATTAGAGATATAGAAATCAGGCAGCATCAGTTCCAGATCCGTATCAATATTAACATCTTTTACAGATTTGAAAAGCTTTTGCCTGTCCTCTTCATTTTCGAATAAATTCTCAAAATCAGCATCGTCTTTCAGCTCTTCAAGTGCCTCCTGCATTAATTTCTGATAGGTTTCAAATCCCATCTCATTAATAAATCCGCTCTGCTCTGCTCCCAATAAATCTCCCGCACCACGGATCTCAAGATCTTTCATTGCAATCTGGAAACCGCTTCCAAGGTCAGAAAACTGTTCAATTGCCTCCAGACGTTTTCTGGCATCAGAAGTCATCATATCATAAGGCGGAGTAATAAGGTAGCAGAAAGCCTTCCTGTTGCTTCGTCCTACTCTTCCCCTCATCTGGTGGAGATCTGCCATCCCGAATCTTTGAGCATCATTGATAAAGATCGTATTCGCATTCGGAACATCCACTCCACTTTCTACAATAGTGGTAGAAACAAGTACATCATATTTACCTTCCATAAAGTCCAGAACATTTTTCTCCAGCTGCTTACCATCCATCTGACCGTGTCCCGTGATCACTCTTGCATCAGGAACCAGACGCTGAATAAGCCCGGCAATATCTTTCAGGTTTTCAATTCTGTTATTGATAAAATACACCTGCCCATCTCTCTGGATCTCATAAGAAATAGCATCACGAAGTATTTCTTCACTGAACCCTATTAGCTGTGTATCTACCGGCTGCCTGTTAGGCGGCGGAGTTTTAATTACAGACAAATCTCTTGCTGCCATCAAAGAAAACTGTAATGTCCTTGGAATTGGAGTTGCTGTTAGTGTAAGCGTATCCACATTGTTTTTAAGAGTTTTCAGTTTATCTTTCACGGAAACGCCGAACTTGTGTTCCTCATCAATAATCAATAATCCAAGATCTTTGAATTTAACCGAGCTGCTTACCAACTGATGGGTCCCGATAATAATATCTACCTTCCCGTTTTTCAGATCCTCTAATGTTTCGGATTTCTGCTTGGCCGTTCTGAATCTGTTCACATAAGAAACATTTACGGGAAAATCTTTAAGTCTTTCCTTAAAACTTCTGTAATGCTGGAACGCCAGAATAGTAGTAGGAACCAGTACTGCCACTTGTTTTCCATCTGTTGCAGCCTTAAATGCGGCACGTATTGCCACCTCTGTTTTACCGAACCCTACATCTCCACAAACCAATCTGTCCATCACCGTATCCGCTTCCATATCTTTTTTTACATCTACGGTAGCTTTTTCCTGGTCCGGGGTATCTTCGTAAATAAAGCTTGCTTCCAACTCATTTTGCAGGTAAGAGTCCGGAGTATAAGCAAACCCTTTTGCCGTTTTTCTTTGAGCGTATAATTTAATAAGATCAAATGCTATCTGCTTAACCTTAGCCTTTGTTTTTTGCTTTAATGATTTCCAGGTTGGAGAGCCAAGCTTGCTCAGCACAATCTCTTTTCCATCCGGTCCGTTATATTTTGAGATTTTATGTAGTGAATGAATACTTACATACAGCAGATCTCCGTTTTTATAAGTCAGTTTAAAACATTCCTGGATTTTCCCGTCATTATTCACTTTTACCAATCCCATAAATTTTCCAATTCCATGATCAATATGGGCAATATAATCTCCAATCTTGAGGCTCATCAGGTCTTTCAGAGTAAGCTGTTCAGATTTTGCAAAGGTATTCTTAGCCTTATATCTCTGATAACGGTCAAAAATTTGATGATCAGTATATACCAACAGCTTATGACCGTTATCTACAAAGCCCTCATGCAGTTCAGATTTAAAGCTTTTAAAAGGAAGCTCATGTTCTAGTTCTTCAAAGATAGATTCCAGTCTTTCTTTCTGTTTTTCTGTAGAGAAAGAAATCCAGGTATCGAATCCAATTTTTTGTTTTTCTTCAATATCTTCAATGAGAAGCTCAAAATTTTTATGAAAAGAAGGCTGTGGAAGCTGCTCCATTTTTACTTCAGCTACTTCTTTCAATCCTTCTATAGCAACATTCCCGAAATCAACGGTTTTAAATTTTTTATAATCAAACAAAAACTCCTGGTCGGAAATAAAAAGCTCCTGTGGAGTTCTATGAGCAATATCTTTACTTAAAGTTTCATATTTTTCAAGGGATTTTTCATAGAATGTCCGGATCTTCTGCATCCCTACCATTCCGTTTTTGGAAATCACATAGCTTTCTTTAGGCAACAGCTGGAGCAATGAAACCCTGCTCCCAGTTACTGAGAAATTCATATTGGATACCAGCTGAAAATCTTTCACCTTATCTACTGAAAGCTGAGTTTCTATGTCGAATGTTTTAATACTTTCCACCTCATTACCAAAGAATGTGATCCTGTACGGCTTTTCATAAGAATAAGAAAATACATCTACAATTCCTCCTCTTACAGAAAATTCTCCAGGCTCTGAAACAAAGTCTGTTTGCTGAAAATGATAATGATTAAGCAGTTCATCTACAAAATCAAAATCCAGCTGATCGCCTACTTTTATGTGATGAGAAATCGCTTTGAAATCTTCTTTCTTCAGTACCTTTTCCGACAGTGCTCCTGCATAGGCAACAATTACTTTCGGAGATCTCCCGGAATTGATTTTATTCAGTACCTCAGTTCTTAATACAAGGTTAGCATTCTGAGTTTTCTCCACCTGATAAGGTTCCAGATGAGTAGCTGGGAAGTACAATACTTTTTCTTTCCCAAGCAGGTCTTCCATTTCGGAATTCGCATATAATGCATCCTCTTTATCATCTACCAGATAAAGAATATTTTTTTTCTGAACCAAAAAGAGTTCAGCCACAAAAACAGAAACTGAAGATCCCGCACTTCCCTTCACGGCAATATGCTGACTATTTTCTAACTGGGTAAAAATTTCTTTCCCGAACTCTTTCTGCATAAGGTCCGGAAGAAACTTTTCGTTGATGGATTTTAACTGCATAAATAGTAATGGTATAAACGACAAAAGCGATTTCGGGAGTTTTCCGAAACCGTTGTAACGCTACACAAAGGTAAGCATATTTTTCTTCAACCCCGGAATCCTGCAGACTTTTAGATTTAAAATGAATTACTTAACGGCTATAAATCTTAATTTTTTATTAATTTATTTAATAACCTGTTAAAAAAAAACGAATATTTTCTCATGGCATAATCTTTGGGAATTCAAATCAACCAAACATTAATTAAAAGTAGTATTATGAAAAAAGCAATGAAAATTCTAGGAGTTTTAATGCTGTTGGTTTTTACAGCATTATCTTTTTCGTCGTGCAGCAAGGATGATGATCCTGCAGACAACGACTTTTTCGCAGGAACTTACAAAGGAAGCGTTTCCTATAATGACGGAGGCTCTACCAACATCAGCACTGATGCAGGAAGTGTATTTGTAACAAAAATCGCCAGTGGCACCAAATACAATTTTACCTTCTCAAACAATATTCCAAGCCTAAACGGGATAGAATTTAACAAACAGGGTGATAATACCCTTGTAATGGTAGGTTCTACAGCAACATCTTATATCAGAATTGATAATAATACATTGAAAATTTTATACGTTCAGGATGGTAAAACATGGACGGCAAACTGCACGCGTTAATCCATCCTCTAATCATGTAAAAGCCTGTTCTCTTAATTGAAAACAGGCTTTTTTTATTTTTCAGGAAGCTGCTTTAATCTTTTTTTAAGCTGTAATAAACTTTAGTTAAGTTTAAAAAACCAGAATTTCTAGCCTGCTTTTTGTATATCTTTATTCAACAAAAATAAACAGTATTCTTATGAAAAAATTATTATCAGCAATGTCATTAGTTTTAGGACTAGGCCTTGCTACTGCTCAGCAGACTGCTCCCGCTACTCATACAACTCATGCTCCTGTAAAAACGGTTGCTGCTAAACCTGCAGAAGTAAAGGCAGCCAAGCCAATGGTTGCTAAAACAGCTAAACCAGCTCAGCCAGCTCCTGCTGTTAAAATGAAAAAGGACGGTACTCCGGATAAGAGATACAAAGAAAATAAACATCTGAAAAAAGATGGCACTCCGGACAAAAGGTATAAGGCAAACAAATAAAGCATAACATCAACATATAGTTGTTATTTTCATAATCAAATTTCGAGAAAAGCCGATGGATTTATTTCATCGGTTTTTTTATGTCTTACCCTGTAAAATGGTTCCACAATTCTCTACTTATTTATAAATTTGAACCATGTTAAACTTCTTCAAGAAAAACGCAGCGCTTATCTGGGCAAAAAAACATGTTCAAAAGGCAGAGGAATTCAAAAAAAATGCAGACAAAAACCAGGAGGACCTTTTGATCTCCCTCGTAAACACAGCTCAAAAAACACTTTTCGGGCGGGAACATGATTTTGAAAACATCCGTTCCGTAAAGGATTTCCAGGACAGGGTTCCTGTTGCCGACTATGAAGATTTAAAACCCTATATAGAAAGGGTAAAAAAAGGGCAGGGAAATATTCTCTGGACAGATACACCTGAATATTTTGCAAAAACTTCGGGAACAACTTCGGGATCAAAATATATTCCTATATCTAAAGAAGGAATGCCTTATCAGATCGCAGGAGCCCAAAGTGCTTTATTCCACTATATCAGCAAAAAAAACAATGCAGATTTCGTTAACGGGAAAATGATCTTTCTGCAGGGCAGCCCGGAACTTGAGGAAGTTTTTGGGATTAAAACAGGAAGACTATCCGGAATTGTAGCACATCATATCCCTAATTACCTTCAGAAAAACAGATTACCAAGCTGGGAAACCAACATCATGGAAGACTGGGAGGCAAAAGTAGATAAGATTGTTGAAGAAACAGAACATCAGAACATGACTCTGATCTCGGGAATACCACCCTGGCTTATCATGTATTTTGAAAAACTGACCGAAAAACACGGAAAAAAAATAAAGCAGCTTTTTCCTAACCTTCAGCTTATTGTTACTGGCGGAGTGAATTATGAGCCTTACCGCGATAAAATGGAAGATCTCTTGGGTGGAAAAGTAGATATCATTCAAACTTTTCCTGCCTCTGAAGGCTTTTTTGCTTTTCAGGATGACTATACTAAGGAAGGGCTTTTGCTTTTAACCAACCACGGTATTTTCTATGAGTTTATCCCATTGGAAGAATATGGAAAACCGGATGCCATAAGATTGACCCTGAAAGAAGTTGAACTTAATAAAGATTACGCTTTGATTTTAACAACTAATTCAGGATTATGGGGCTACTCTATTGGTGATGTAGTGAGATTTATTGATAAAAAACCATACAGGATTTTGGTAAGCGGAAGAACGAAGCATTTTACTTCTGCCTTCGGAGAACATGTAATTGCTTTTGAAGTAGAAGAAGCCCTGAAGGCAACCCTTGAAAAATATCCTGCACAGATCACTGAGTTTCATTTGGCACCACAGGTTAATCCTAATGAAGGCCTTCCTTATCATGAATGGCTTATAGAATTTGAAAAGGATCCCGAAAACATAGAAGTGTTCAGAAATGAACTAGATCAGCAGCTCAGAAACAGAAATACCTATTATGATGATCTTATTTCCGGAAATATTCTTCAAAAACTTCATATTACAAAGCTGAAGAAAAATGCGTTCAATGAATATGCAAAATCTCAGGGAAAACTGGGGGGGCAAAATAAAACTCCAAGATTAGCCAATGACAGAAATATCGCAGATATATTAGAAATTTACAAATTTTAGAGATATTTTTTCAATTCCAAAAACGTATATTCGAAAAAAATTATAAATTTGAAAAACTAAACGAAAATAATGAAAGCATCTGTACTGTTGAAATCATCTTTATTAACGTCTTTATTTGTTATTACATCTTGCGCTACTACAAAATACAGCGAGGATATTTCAAAAAACAACTACTCCAATCTGGAAGCCGGAAAAGTTTACAAAGTTACTATGAGAGACGGATCCCCGAAACAAAAAATATTATTCAGAAACGTTGTTGGAGATAATCTTGTAGGTACAGCCGGTAAAAAAGACAGTACAGAGGTAATTATTCCTAAATCTAATGTAGCCGCAGTGAAAGACAGCAGAAAAGCAAGAATTGCTGCAGGTGCCACAATTATTGGCGCAGCAGGAGTTGCTGCTATTGTTCTTAGCTCTTCAAGAGCAGACTAAAATAGATTTTATCTTTTGACATATATTTAATATATCTTTTAAAAAACCATATACTGATAGCCCTAAATAAATTTTTAGGGCTATTTTTGTTCATGATTTCCTTTACCCCGTTACAAACATTACAAAATGTTGAGTTCAGAAATCTTCTAACCGGGAGATTTTTTATTGTTTTAGCCTTCAGAATGCTTGCCACTTTATTAGGATGGTGGGTATACCAATTAACCAAAGACCCTTTTTCAATTGGACTTATAGGACTTTCCGAAGTTATTCCTGCGGTGAGCTGTGCCTTATATGCCGGACATGTTATTGATATGAATGAAAAAAAGAGACTCTTGCTTATCTGCAATTATGCTTACATCTTTCTGATCGGGCTGCTTTTGATCCCGGCATTCTTTAATGTTCAAATGCATTTTACAGGGCACCAGATCACTTATTTCATCTATGGGGTCATATTTTTCACAGGAATTGCAAGAGCTTTTATTGGGCCTATTGTTCCTTCTATGATTCCTAAAATTGTAAAAAAAGAGAACCTGCCGAATGCTGTAACACTAAACCAAGCCACCTTCCTTATTTCTTCTGTATGCGGACATGCAATTGGCGGGCTTCTTATCGGATATTTTGGGGTACAATGGACATTAGTTGTTATTTTATCCCTGATATTTATAGCTTCTCTGTTTTTCTGGCAGCTCAACAAACAATATTCTGAATATAAAAAAGAAACGGTAGATGTTGTGGAAAGTATGCGTGAGGGCATTACCTATATTTTTAAAACAAAAGAGATCATGGGAGCCTTATGTCTTGACATGTTTGCTGTACTTTTTGGAGGAGCCGTAGCCATGATCCCCGTATTCGCTACAGATATACTGAATTCAGGAGCGGAAGGATTCGGATTGCTGAATGCAGCTTCTGATATAGGTTCTATGTGCATTATTACGCTCCTGTCTATTGTCCCTTTAAGAAAAAATCAGGGAAAAATACTTCTTGCAGTAGTAACCGGGTTTGGGATATGTATCATTGGATTTGGATTATCTAAACTGTACTGGCTTTCCTTTATGTTCCTGGTATTAAGCGGAATGCTTGATGGTATTTCTGTAGTGATCCGTGGAACTATTGTACAGCTTAAGACGCCTGACCATATAAGAGGGCGTGTACTGAGTGTGAATTCCATATTCATCATGTCCAGCAATGAAATGGGGCAATTTGAAAGCGGCTTAATGGCTAAAGCGTTGGGAGTAGTTCGTTCAGTAGTATTTGGCGGCTGCATGACTGTTCTGATCGCTCTGATTGTTGGAAGCACTAATCCAAAGCTAAGAAAAATGCAATATTAATAAACTTATCTTCAATTGATTAAAAAACGGTTAAACCAACTTAAATTAATATATATATAAAATAAGGATAGAAAATTTTCTATCCTTATTTTTATTTTTAAACCTAATTTATTCAAAATAATCTATAGCTTCCATTTAAAATCACAGACTAAAACACCCTTCCATTATAATGTTCATATATTATAATACAATGGCAAAAATACAATATCACAAAACAAGACTATACATTACTTAAATATACATCAAAATTTATTACAAAACGTTAATAATTTCATATATTTGCTACAAATATCCCCTTTATGAATAAAATTTTACTCATTTTAAGCTTTTTTGTAACCGGTTTCTGGGCCAGCGCTCAGACTTTTACTGACAAGGCATTACAACAAAGTGCTTCGCAACTCAATACCACCAATACAGAAGGTGATTATGACAAACTGTTTAAGAGATTTACAGAAACTAATACTTCTGAAAAATGGCAGGCCTTTCATTATGCTGCTGTTTCTATGTATCTGAAAGCAGAACTTTTAGCAAAAAAATCTACTGCTTCAGCTTTTGAATCAATTACTACGGCTGAAAAATTCGCTCTTGGAGTATCCCTTTCTCAGCCTGACAATCAGGAAAACAACATCCTTCTTGGGCTTATCACACTGGAAAGCATACAATTGGGTGTTTATAATGATCCGGTGAAAGCAGCACAGGAGGTTTCAAAATACATTGCAAAAGCAGAAAGCTCTGACCCAAACAATCCAAGACTAGCAATATTAAAAGCAAAATCAGCTGAAAAATCTGGTAATGTGACCGAAGCTGAAGCTCAATACCAAAAAGCAGCAACAGGATTCACAGCTCAGAGTTCTGTACCTGGATGGGGTAAACAACTTATCCCTAAAAACAAATAATTTACTTTAAGTTTTCAATTTTAAATCGGTCAAAAAATGAAAAAATATCTACTGATTTTTCTAATTTTCATTACCCAGATGGTTTTTGCACAACAGGATTGTATCACTGCCATCCCTATATGCAGTGATTCAGAAATCTCTCTAAAACCTAATGGAAGCGGAAGTGTAAAAGAAGGAAGCGGCTGCCTAAGCAGTGAGAGTAACTCTATCTGGTTTACCTTCAGTATACAAACTGCAGGAACATTAACCTTCCTTATTACCCCTATGGGCCCCAAGGCTTACGATATCGATTATGACTTCGCATTATACGGACCTAATCACAGCTGCAGCAACATCAAAGAAACTCCTTTACGATGTTCTTACGCGGGAATGGGCAACCTAATCAGCAGACCTCTTACCGGTCTTAGCATGACGGCTACTGAAACTACTGAGGGTGCTGGCGGAATTGGTTTTGTAAAATATATTGATGTACTTCCGGGAGAGGTATATCACTTGCTTTTAAATAACTATTCTACTGAAATTGCACCTTTTAAATTAAGCTTTGGTGGAACAGCAACACTGCTTACCCCATTTGATAATAATTCATTAAAAATCTATCAGCCTTTCCCATTCTTAAAGCCTGGAGCAAATAATGATGGGGATATTGATATTTGTGGTAACCCGGTAACGTTTGATTTTGCAACTCTATCAAATCACATCAGAAATAACAACCCAAATTTTGTTATAAAGTATTACCGCAGTGCTGCTGATGCGGCGAGCGACTACGATCCTATCACAACTCCTATTCCGGTTAACACTACCACTCAATATGCCTATTCCATTTCTTATGTTGACCCTACCAAACCTCTCTCGTTTTTAAATCAATGTAGGGAATTTGGAAGTATAAAGTTTGTTGACAGATCTTTTACTCTTACCCCCGGGGAACTTACTTCATGCAGCAACAACAACTCTGGAACAGCGCTATACGACCTTTCATCTGCAGACATAGGGCTAACTCCTAATTTGAATGTAAAGTATTATCCTTCAATGTATGATCTTGACCATGGCATCAATGAAATAACCAACCCATATCAATATGTTTCTGCAGAAGGATCAGCTTTTGTAAAGGCAACCAATCAATTCGGATGTATTACGATTACAGAAATTAAATTGAAATTCCACCCACTGGTAAAAGCACTTCCGGACCCTACACTAGTAGAATGCCATCTGGAAACAAACCCTTCCATGGGAATGTTCAATCTTGACAACGCACCAATCACAGTACCTGCTGATGGTACCAAGAAAAAATACTACCCTTCACTGGCAGATGCAGTAGATGCCACCAATGAAATAACAAATTACAAAACCTATATGGCACCTAATGGCGTAGTATATGTAAGAGTATATGATGACCTTGGATGCTTCACTGTTGCGAAAATAACACTTCAGGTACTTCCTCCGGTAAAATCCAGCGTACTTCAGGATAAAATCATCTGTATGGAAGACAAAACCACTCTGGATGCAGGGCCTGGATTCAAAAAATATGAATGGAGCACCGGGGCAACTACACAAAGCATCAGCAATGTGGGAGTCGGTACTTATTGGGTAAAACTTACAACCAGAATCGGAGAATGTACTACCACTCAAAAGGTAACAGTATACCCTTCTGAACAACCAGTAATCTCCAGCGTTGATGTATCTACTACAAACATTACTGTAAACGTAACGGGAGGAACTCCTGATTACAAATACTCTATAGACAATGTGGTATGGCAGGATTCTAACGTATTTACCAATGTAGCAAGAGGTAATTACAAGATATATGTAAAAGATGCTTATGATTGCGACCCTATCGTAATTGAAGTAATAGTTCCTAATATTGTAAACGTTATTACACCTAACGGAGACGGAATTAATGATGTTCTTGACTATTCCGCAATAGCAGGTAAACAAAACCTGACACTGAATATTTTTGACAGATATGGTGTAAAAATTCACCAGGCTGACAAATCTAACGGATACAAATGGGACGGAACAATTGCAGGTAAAAAAATACCTACAGGTACTTACTGGTACTCTTTAACATGGAATGAGAATAACAGCAAGAATACTCCATTCAAATTCTCAGGATGGATTATTGTGAAAAACAGAGAGTAAGCTCTCAGTTATATCATAAAAAAATCACCTCAGTTGAGGTGATTTTTTTTATCAACATACCCAATCCCCTATTAACCGTATTTTTACAAAGGCTGCTCATAATTTGTTGAATACTATTTTTTAAATATTTTTTAAATAAACTATCTTTGCACTATGGCGCAGAAAGAAACATTATCATCCCTTACACACGGAAACTTTGCAAAAGAACTGTCTATTGCGGATGGAAAAATGCCTCCTAATGCAGTAGATTTTGAAAGACTTGTTATCGGAACTTTTTTGATTGACAAAAAAGGTCTTGACCATTCTATTGACCTCCTTACCCCGGAAGTATTTTACGATCCCAGACATCAGGTTATTTTTTCTACCATCTTAAAGCTTTACGAAGGCAACCATCCGGTAGATTTAATGACTATTATTCAGGATCTTAAGAAAGAAGATAAGCTAAGCCAGGCCGGAGGAGACCATTATATCATTGATCTTACTATGGGAGTAAGCTCATCTGCCCATATTGAATATCACGTTCGTGTTATCCTTGAAAAATATATTTTAAGAAGCCTTATTAACGTTTCCGCGAATGTAATTGATTCTTCTTATAAAGAATCCACTGATGTATTTGAACTGCTGGATAAGGCAGAACAGTCTTTCTTTGAGATTACTAACGGAACCATTAAAAAAGGATTTGACACTGCCAACTCACTGGTAAAGCAGGCTATTGACACTATCAAATCGTTAAAGGATAAACAGGGACTTTCAGGAGTTCCTTCAGGATTCCGCGATGTAGATAAAGAAACCGGAGGCTGGCAGAATTCCGACCTTATTATCATTGCAGCACGTCCCGCGATGGGAAAAACCGCATTTCTTCTTTCGATGGCAAGAAATATTGCTGTAGGACACAAAATCCCAATGGCATTATTCTCTCTCGAGATGGCCTCAGTACAGCTTATCACCAGAATGATCGCATCCGAAACAAGAATCTCATCCGAAAAGCTGAGAAAAGGGACTCTTGACGATGAAGAATGGCAAAGGCTATTTTCCAATGTTTCTGAATTGGAAAATGCCCCTTTATATATTGACGAAACTCCATCGCTCTCCATCTTCGACTTCCGTGCAAAGTGCCGAAGACTGGTAATGCAGCATGGCGTAAGACTAATAATGGTCGACTATCTTCAGCTTATGACTGCCGGTGGTGGCGGAAAAGGAGTTGGAAACCGTGAACAGGAAATCTCCATGATCTCCCGTTCATTAAAAGCGATTGCAAAAGAACTGAATGTTCCGGTAATTGCACTTTCCCAGCTTTCCCGTAGTGTGGAAACACGACCAGGAAAAAGGCCTCAGCTTTCAGACCTAAGGGAATCCGGAGCGATTGAGCAGGATGCGGATATTGTATCTTTCATCTTCAGACCTGAATATTATAAGATTGCCGTTTGGGATAATGATGAAGAAGGACAGGAAACCTCTACTGAAAACCAAGCTGAATTGATTATTGCCAAACACAGAAATGGAGCTACGGCTGATGTAAGATTATCTTTCTTAAAGCATTTTGCAAAATTCGGGGATATTGAAGCCGCTTTTGACGGTGGTAACGGAGGCGGATATCCGTCAAACTTCGGCGAGCCGAGCGGTTTTGATAAAATTAAAACTACAATCCAGCCAGGAGCAGCATTTGATCTTCCGGACAGTTCGAAACTTTCAGGCTCCTCCATGAATGACTTTGACGATGACGATGACTTCCCGTTTTAAATAATTCAATTTTATAAAAAAGATTTGAAAATCGAAATTTATACCGATGGTGCATGCAGCGGAAACCCTGGAAAAGGCGGATATGGAATCCTTATGCGCGTTCCAGAAAAAAACTATCAGAAAACATTTTCTAAAGGCTTCAGAAAAACTACCAATAACAGAATGGAACTCCTTGCTGTAATTTCTGCATTGGAAAAACTAAAATCTACAGAAAATGACATCCATGTATATACCGACAGTAAATATGTAGCAGATGCCGTAAATCAGAATTGGATTACCGGATGGATCAAAAGAGGCTGGAAAAACGTAAAGAATCCGGATCTATGGAAAAAATTCATTGAACTTTATAACCTACATAAGCCTACCATGCATTGGGTAAAGGGACATGCCGGCCACTTCGAAAATGAACTCTGTGACAAATTAGCTGTGGCGGCCGCCAGTTCTCCCAACCTCGAAATTGACACTTATTTCGAAGGAATGGATAGCAATACACTCTTTTAATTTAATTAATACAAATCCAGAATAAAGAGTACAACTTTCACTACTTCATCACAATAAATATCATTTTTTGAATAATAATTAATTTTTTTAACAAAATTAACATAAAATACACATTTATTAACTAGGATTTAATATATTTACTGATAATTAAATTCCTAGTGAAATGAATAAAAATTTATTATTTTACTTCTCTATTCTTTTACTCTCTCTATCTGGAAAAGCCTTTGCCCAGACCTACCAACTCACCGGAAACCCTATCAATACCACAGGATGGACCGTTGTCCCCAGCGCTACCACAAGCGGTGATTTCATCATGCTTACTGATGATGTAGGAAATAAATCCGGAGCAATAAAGCTCAATGATCCTATTAATCTAAAATATTGTGATAAATGGAAAGTAGAATTCGACTTCAGAATCAATGGAAATGGAATACCGGGGTTTGGAAAAGGTGACGGATTTGCTTTTTGGTATCTCGCCAATCCACCAATAACAAGCCAGCAGGGATCAGGATTAGGAATTCCACAGAATGCAGTTGGCTTTATGGTTGGTTTTGATATTTTCAATAATACAACCAGCGCTCAAATGAGCAAGGTACACATCGCTTATGGAGTAGTTCCCAACACTACAGATACTAACAATATTGAATTTTTCAATACTCCCGGAAGCTCTTTCCACTCTCCAGACCTCAACTCAACACAGCCTTTTGTAGGAGATACCTATAAACACGTTGAAGTAACCGGTGAAACAGATCCTGCTAACCCTACAAGCTGGATCATTACTGTAAAAATGGATGGAGTTACCATCACCTCACAGTCATTTGCTCCTTCAGGCGGAGCTGCAACCATGACACAGGGATACTTTGGCTTTTCTGCATCTACAGGAGGCGCTTCAGCCAGAAACTCCATTAAAAATGTAAAAATATTCACGGATAAAGTATCTATTCTGAAAAGCTTAGTTACACAATCTTTCTGCCCCAATCCTACTACCGGATACGGAAGCGTTAACTTAACGGATTTCAATGCCCAGTTTGTAGCCAATCCAGGAAATTATACATTCAAATATTATCCTCAGGGAAGCTCAACTCCTATTGCCAATCCTGCCAATTATGAATTTAACGCCAACACAACAGTAACCATTGTTATAAAGGATAATGCAGGAGTACTCTGTGATAACCCTGATGGAAAAATCCAACTGGATCTGGCTCCGTTTAAAGCCAACGACAAAACACTTACCGAATGTAATAACAATAAAGCCGGAACCGCCACTTTTAATTTAAATTCCGCTAATGTAACAGATGTACCTGGTGTTACAAAAAAATACTATAAAACACTCAATGATCTAAATTCAGGGACTAATGAGATTTTGTATCCGGACAACTATGTATCTGCACCGGGAACTGTTTATGTAAAAGTAACCACTCCACTGGGATGTACAGGTACTGCGAAAATCAATCTTACTTTTTACCCTGAAACCATTGTAAGAGATGACACCATCCAATCCTGTTTTATTGAAAACAATATACTGAATGGTGTTTTCAATCTGACAACAGCCAATGTTACTTCACTCACTACAGGAATTATTAAAAAATATTATACAACCGTTGCTAATGCTGTTAACAACACCAACGAAATTACCGATCCTTATCAGTATACCTCAACAAGTACAGCTGTGTATGCTAAGGTAATAGATACTAACGGATGTTTTGCGGTTGCAAAGATTAACCTTGTTGTACTTCCACCTGTAAAATCCTCGATTCTTAAAGACAAAACCATCTGTATAGAAAATAAAACAGATTTGGATGCAGGACCTGGTTTTGATGAATATTTATGGAGTACCGGTGCCAAAACACCTTCTATTAAAGATGTAAGCGTAGGAACCTATTGGGTTAAACTCAGAACAGGAAACTGTATTACCACACAAATCGTGAACGTGCAACCGTCGCCCAATCCCGTAATTGCCAGTATTGACATCCACAACAATACAATTACAGTTAACGTAACAGGCGGAAAATCACCTTATCAATATTCGCTGGACGGCATTCATTGGCAGGCCTCAAATACTTTTACCGGTCTGGCAAGAGGAGAAGTAAAGGTTTTTGTAAAAGATTTTTATAACTGCTCCCCTATTGACGTTCAGGTGACTGTTCCTAACCTCATCAATGCCATCACTCCAAACGGAGATAACAAAAACGACTTCATTGATTACTCTGCTCTGGCTTATAAGAAAAACTTAGTATTCACAGTATATGACAGATATGGAAACAAGCTTTACGAAGCAAACAAAATAAGAAATTATACATGGGACGGAAGAGCTTACGGTAAGAAGATCCCTTCTGCCACCTATTGGTACACGATTTCCTGGAATGAAAACGATAAAAATAACACTGAAACAAAATACTCAGGTTGGGTATTGGTAAAAAATATGGAATAAACAGTAATACAAACAACAACATCACAATCCTTCCACTATGAAAAAACATCTACTCTTTCTTTTGCTGGGCATTTTGCTCTGTTTTCCAGGAAAAACTTTTTCTCAAACCTATCAGCTTACCGGAAACCCCGTAAACACTACAGGTTGGGATCTTGTTTCAGATGCCATTGTAAGCGGAGATTTCATAAGGCTTACTACAGACCAAACAAGCAAGTATGGAGCAATAAAACTCTCCACACCAATTACATTAAGTTACTGTGATAAATGGAAGGTAGAATTTGATTTCAGAATAGATGGAAACGGAACAACACAGTTTGGACGAGGAGATGGCTTTACCTTCTGGTATCTCGCCAACCCTCCAACCGGATTCGTATCAGGAGGTGGTCTTGGGATTCCAGCCAATGCATCAGGACTAATGGTGGGTTTTGACATTTTTAATAATACCACGGAAGGCCAAATGAGCAAAGTACATGTCTTATATGGTACAAATAATACTGCTGGTAACAATATAGAATTTAACAACACCCCGGGAAGCACTTTTCATTCTCCAGATCTGAATCCTACCCAGCCATTTGTAGGTAATAACTTCAAGCATGTTGAAGTAAATGGAGAAACAGACCTTTCCAATCCTACCAACTGGATTATTAAAATTAAAATAGACGGAGTACTTATTGCCGATCAATCATTTGCACCATCCGGGAATGCAGTAGGAATGACACAGGGATATTTTGGTTTCTCTGCTGCAACAGGAGGAGCGAGTGCCAGGCATTCTATTCAAAATGTCAAAGTATTTGTAGATAAAGTTCCTATTCTAAACAATACCATTAAACCTTTTGTTTGCACCAACCCAGCAACCGGAAGCGGAACAGTAGATCTTACTTCATACAATACACAATTTGTAAACAATCCTGGAAACTATATTTTCACCTATTATATATTAGGGACAGCTACTCCTATTGCCAACCCTGCCAGCTTTCAATATACAGGAAACACTATCATTAAAGTAGTTGTTAAAGATCCTACATCAACGCTTTGTGATAATGGAGATGGTATTATAGAGCTGAACCCTACGCCATTTGCGGCAACAGATGCAAGCCTTACAGAATGCAATAACAATAATGGCGGAGTTGGTATTTTTGACCTCAACGCTGCAGCTGTTACCACTTTAACAGGTGTTACCAAAGAGTTCTATCCAAGTATATATGACCTTAATGCCAGCACAAACCAGATCACTACTCCTTCAGCCTATGTTTCTCCTCCCGGGACTATATATGTAAGGGTAATTACCGCACAAGGATGTATAAGTACTGCTAAAATCACATTGAATACCCATCCGGTTGTGACTGTTTATGATGTTGATATAGAATCATGTTTTATAGAAAGCAACCCATTAACAGCTTCTTTTAATCTTATTAATGCCGCCGTTGTTCCAAACCCGGCCGGGTATACAAAAAAATATTATCCATCTTTAACGGATGCTCTTAACGGTACCAACGAAATTACTACTCCAGCTTCTTATATTGCTCCTAATGGAGTAGCCTATGTTAAAGTTTTCAACACAATCGGATGCTTTTCAATCGCTAAAGTTACTTTAACAGTTAAAGCTCCCGTTCCGTCCAGAGTTTTAAAAGACAAAATTATCTGCATGGAAAGCAAAACAACATTGGATGCAGGCCCAGGATTCAAAAGCTATGAATGGAGTACCGGAGCCACAACACAATCTATTAAAGATGTTGGCGTTGGCGTTTATTGGGTAAAACTAAAAACCGGAGAATGCATTACCACTCAAAATGTAACGGTATTTCCAGCAGAAAGCCCTGTTATCTCCAGCGTAGATATTTCAGGAGGATCTGTTACTGTAAACGTAAATGGAGGAATGCCTCCTTACCGGTATTCCATGGATAATATCGTCTGGCAGGATTCTAACGTATTCACCAATATCCCAAGAGGAATTGCTAAAGTATACGTAAAAGACAATTATAATTGCGAACCAACTATCATTAACATTACAATACCTAATCTGATTAATATTATCACCCCCAATGATGATGGCATCAATGATTTTATAGACTACTCAGCATTAGCGGTCAAATCTAATTTTGACGTTAATATTTTTGACAGATATGGCATACAGGTTTTCAGGGCAGATAAAACCAACGGATACAGATGGAATGGCACAGCTAACGGCAGAAGAGTTCCTACAGGGAGTTACTGGTATTCCGTTTCATGGAATGAAAAAAATAATATGAACAGAATAACACCTATCAACTTTGCAGGCTGGATTATTGTTAAAAACAGGAATTAATCACGTTTATCATATTATATCAGAAGAGTCACCCCATTATGCGGGGTGATTTTTTGTATTAATTTAAAAGGATATATTCATTTTAAAGCCCGTTATTCATATTCAATTCTTAAATTTGTACTATGAATTATTTGGAAGCTTTAAGCAGAAGATATTCTGTAAAGAAATTTAATAATCAAATTATTCCTCAGGAAACCCTTCACAACATTCTTGAGTCAGGAAAACTGTCTGCAAGCTCTCTGGGACTTCAACCTTATAAAATTCTTGTTGTTGAAAGTGAAAAAATGAAGGAGAAATTGATTCCTGCTTTTTATAATCCATCCCAGATCTCCACATGCTCTCATCTTGTTGTAATTGTTTCAAAGAAAAATATTGAAGAAAATTATATCCAGGGATATTTTAAACATATTTCCGAGGTAAGAGAAACTCCAATTGAGCAACTTACCCCATTCAGAAACAGCATCCACCAGCATGTAAATCAAAAAACACGGGATGAAATTTTCAACTGGGCAGAAAAACAGTCATACATTGTATTAGCCAATCTGATGTATGCCGCTGCTATTGAAAATATAGACTCCTGCCCCATGGAAGGTTTCAGGCAAGACCTCATAGAAGAGATCCTGAACATCAATCCTGAAACAGAAAAAGTAACCGTAACCCTCGCTTTAGGCTACCGTTCTGAGGAAGATCACTTCCAGCACATGAAAAAAGTAAGAAAACCAAACGAAAAATTGTTTAAATTTATTTAATATTTAAATGATTGTACCTAAAGCAAGCACATGATAAAAGCGGATGTATTAGTAATCGGTTCCGGTATTTCCGGACTTTCTTATGCCATTAAAGTTTCTGAACAACTCCCTGATGCCAAAATCATCATTGTAACAAAGTCTGATGAAGACGAAAGCAATACCAAGTATGCACAGGGTGGCCTTGCTGTAGTTACTGATTTTCAGAAAGACAATTTTGAAAAACATATAGAAGACACCATGCGCGCCGGAGATGGTGAAAATAAACGCGATGTTGTAGAGATGGTAGTAAAAGAGGCCCCTGCAAGATTTAATGAAATTGTAGAATGGGGTGCCCAGTTCGATATGAAAAATGGCAAATTTGCCTTAGGAAGAGAAGGCGGCCACACCGAAAACAGAATCGTACATCATAAAGACATTACAGGTTTCGAAATTGAAAGAGCTCTGTTGCAAACAGCCAACAACAGCCCAAATATTGAAATTCTGGATCATCATTACGTAATTGATATCATCACTCAGCACCATGTTCCGGGAAAAGAACTTAATGAAGGGGACATTCATTGCTATGGTGCTTATATTCTGGATGAAAAATCCAAAACCATCAAAAAAATCACCTCGAAAATTACACTCGCTGCAACGGGAGGTGCCGGACATGTTTATAAAAACACCACCAATCCTACCATTGCAACAGGAGACGGAATTGCTTTTGTAGCCCGTGCAAAAGGAAAAGTTTCCAACATGCAGTACTACCAGTTCCATCCCACTGCCCTTTATAATAAGATTGACGGAATGCTTTTCCTGATTTCCGAAGCAGTACGGGGAGATGGCGCCAAATTAAGAACCAAAAGAGGTGAAAAATTCATGCAGAAATATGATGAGCGTGAAGAATTGGCCTCCAGAGATATTGTTGCCAGAGCTATTGATAACGAAATGAAAATTTCAGGAGATGAATATGTAGGCCTGGACTGCAAGGAAATGAATCAGGAAAAATTTCTTGAACACTTCCCGAATATCTATAAAAAATGTAAAGACGAAGGTATTGATCCATTCACTCAGTTAATTCCCGTAGTTCCTGCCTGCCACTACCTGATGGGAGGTATTGAAGTAGACAGAGATGGGCAGTCTTCCATCAGAAACCTTTTTGCAGTGGGAGAATGTACAAATTCCGGATTACATGGAGCCAACAGACTTGCTTCAAATTCTTTGTTAGAAGGACTGGTCTTCGGACACAATGCTGCCATGAAAACAGTTGCTCTTCTTAATGAAAATCTGTTCAATTTTGACGATCTGAAAGCCGTCCCGGAATGGAATGAAGAAGGAATGAAAATCATGGACGAAATGGTTATCATAAGCTATTTAAGAAAGCAGCTTCAGGAAATGATGAGCGATCTGGTAGGAATTGTAAGAAGCAACAGACGTCTGAATATGGCATTACAGAAACACCAGGAAATTGCTGCAGCTGTTGATGAAATCTATCACTATTCCATCCTTTCTCCACAATTATCAGAACTGCGAAACTTAACCACTGTTGCCCACCTCATCATTACCCAATCTATGGAAATGACAGAAAATAAAGGGGCATTTTACAATAAAGATTTAGTGTAAACTTCCTCTGATGAAGCTTAGAAACTTAAATATAACAACAGAAATAAACATTTTGTTCTATTCAAGAAAGGTCATTATTGCCTTCCTTGCATTCAGTTTTATCTTTATCCTTTCAGTATTCAGAAAAAATCTAAATGATTCTGTACAAATATCATTATTTCTTGCAGCATTTCCTTTGGCAATTGCAGCAGGATATGGTATCAATATAGGGTTAAGAAAATATTTTGTTTCAAAATCTAAATATCCTTTAGTCTTAAAAATAATATGCAATATCTTAGGAATTTCAAGGCAAAAGATTCCCTCTAAACCTATTGATATTGATATTGAAGAATTTATAAAAGACAACAATTTATCTTTAACTTATTATTATATCAATAATCCCGCGCATCCCATTTTAACTTTTAATAAAAATAAAATCCATTATTTTACACAAGAATACGACTGGGATAACTTTAAATGGGATTTCTACATAAAAAGAGAAGGAAGATTTACTAAAGAAGTATTAAAATACAGAGGAATAAACCAAGACAATACTTCTATTCAAGATTATATTGAATTTGAAAAAATAGAAGCTAAAAATCATGAGATTGTCATTCTATTTATCATACACGATTTATTATTCGGAAAAGGTTTATCCAGATATTATTAAAAAATATAACAAATGAAAAGACCAGCATACGTTACAGATAAAGCATTAAAAACATTCATAAAAACTGCCCTTGAAGAAGATATCCAGGATGGGGACCACTCTACTCTTTCTACCATTCCTGAAGAACTCCAGCAAAGTGCAAAATTATTGGTAAAACAGGATTGCATTCTTGCAGGCGTTGAGTTGGCCGAAATCATTTTTAAAACTTTTGATAAAAATCTTAAGGTGGAAACTTTCATTAAAGATGGCACCCCTTGCAAAGTAGGAGATATCGCTCTTATTGTAACAGGAAGTGCCAGATCAATACTTTCTACTGAGAGATTTGTTCTTAACTGTATGCAGAGAATGAGCGGTATTGCAACCCTTACTCATGATTGGGATTCACGATTGGTAGGAACAAAAACCAAACTTTTAGATACCAGAAAAACAACTCCTAATTTCAGAATGTGTGAAAAATGGGCAGTGGCTATTGGTGGTGGAACCAATCATAGATATGGTCTTTATGATATGATTATGCTTAAAGATAATCATATTGACTATAATGGAAGTATTACCAATGCTGTAAAAATGGCGAAAGACTACGTTAAAAAGACGAAGAAAAAATTAAAAATTGAAGTCGAAACCAGGAATCTGGAAGAAGTTCAGGAAGCCATTAACGCAAAAGTCGACCGAATTATGCTTGATAATATGGACGTTAAGACCATGAAGAAAGCTGTAAAAATGATTAACGGCTCATGTGAGTCTGAAGCATCAGGCGGAATTACCCGGGATATGCTTAAAGAAATTGCATCTACAGGAGTAACCTATATCTCTGTAGGAGCTTTAACACACTCGGCTGAGAATATAGATTTGAGTCTCAAGGCCGTGAAATAGCGTTGAATTTTTAACAAAAACACCCCCTTTTTATTAAAAACTCAATAACATGACTTTTTTCATGTAAAAAGTCGTTTTTTTCCGATAAAACTGACAATCAAACACTTAACATTATTAAGACTGATTAAAAATTAACATTGAGTTAATAATAGTTAAAATATATTTTGCGAATTTTGCAGAAAATTAAATCTAATTATTACTAACGATTATGAAATTAATCAACAAAACGATGCTAACTGCAGTAATTACTTTATCTACAGCTAGTATCTATTATGCTCAACAAACTCAGGACACAGTTAAATCTCAGTCCAAAGACATTGAAGAGGTAATCTTAAAAGGTGTTACAGATATCGCTAAAGATAGAAAAACGCCAGTAGCTGTTTCTAACATTAAAGCAGCTCAAATTCTTGAAAGACAAGGAAATCAAGAACTTGTTGAAATTTTAAATACAACACCTTCTGTATATGCAACTAAAGGTGGTGGTGGTTTCGGAGACTCTCAAATTGTAATCAGAGGATTCGAATCAAGAAACATCGCAGTAATGGTAAACGGTATGCCTGTAAATGATATGGAAGGAGGTACAGTTTACATGTCAAACTGGACAGGTTTAGCAGACGTAACAAGTACTATGCAGGTACAAAGAGGACTTGGTTCTTCTAAATTAGCTATTGCTTCTGTAGGAGGTACAATGAACTTCCTTACAAGATCTGCAGATATGAAAAAGGGAGGTATTGTTAGATTAGGAGTTGGTAACAATGATTTCTTAAAAACCTCTTTTGCCTATAATACTGGTAAATCAGAAAAAGGTTGGTCTGCTTCATTCTTAATGAGCAGACAGGCAGGAGGAACATATATTCAAAACACAGATTATGAAGCCTACGCTTACTACTTTGCATTAGGTTGGGAGCCTAACAAAAAACACAACTTCCAGTTCACTATTACAGGATCACCTCAATGGCACGATCAAAGAACTTATTCTCCTTTCATTAAAGATTACATAAACTATAATCCAGATCATGACAATACTCCTGACAGAACATACAACTCTGACTGGGGATATTACATCAATGCTGATGGATCAAGAACTGCAATTGCCAACAGAGCAAATTATTACTCTAAACCAGTAATGATGTTTAACTGGGATTGGACAATGAGTGAAAAATCTAAGTTAAGTACTGTTTTGTACATGTCTAATGGTAGAGGTGGTGGAACAGGAGATCTTGGAAGCTTCTGGAACGGAAAATTTGGAAGCAACGGAAGCCCTACTACCAATGCTATCAACTTTTACAGAAGGCCAGACGGAACTTATGACTACAACCAAATTTTTGCTTTAAATAGTGGCTTGGCAGCAGCTGGTGACCCTTATATGGTGACTAACCCTGCTAATGGAAAACAATATCAGGTAAGAGATGGTATCATCAGAAGATCAAGTATTAACTCTCACAACTGGTATGGTATCTTAGCAAACTTCCAGCACAAAATTAATGACAACTGGAACTTCTCAATCGGTACGGATGACAGATATTATTATGGTTACCACTATCAGGTAGTTTCTGATCTATACGGAGCAAAAGGATATAAAGAAATTCTAAACAAAAATGTTGCTCCTTACATACCATCAAGAGGATATGATTACAAGCAACTTGCATGGAACCCATTCGGAGGAAAAACAGCTCCTTTAAATGACCAGATCGGATACAGCAACGATGGAGAAGTTATCTGGTACAGTGCATTCGGTCAGGTTGAATATACTAAAGATAAATTATCAGCATTCCTTCAGGGATCCGTATCTAACCAAGGATATCAGAGAATTGACAACTTCGTTCAGGATGGAATAACTAAACAACAAGGACAAATTGTTAACACTAAAACAGGATTCAAGAACCTTTTCGGATATAACATTAAAGGGGGTGCTAACTATAATATTGACGATCACCACAACGTATTCGCAAATATTGGTTACTACAGCAAGCAGCCATTCATGAACTCTGTTTACCCAAGTAACTTCCAGGTTCTAAACCCAAGCTTAACTAACGAGAAAATTTTCTCAGCTGAAGTTGGATATGGTTTCAGATCTCCTAAATTCAGTGCAAACGTTAACCTTTACAGAACTGAATGGAGAGACAGATGGTTAAGAAGAACGAACCAGACATTTACATTAGCTGATAATACAACAGCAACAGGATATGCTGAAATCAGTGGTATCACCGAAATCCACCAGGGAGTTGAATTTGATGCAGTTTACAAACCAACTAACTTCTTAGAATTCCAGGGTATGTTCTCATGGGGAGACTATTACTATAAAGGAAATGCTACAGGATCTGCATTTGATGACAACAACAATCCACTTGCATTATCCGGAACTTCAACTTCAACAACACTTTACCTGGATAAAGTAAAAGTAGGAGGAACAAGTAACAACAGTATTCCTCAGCTGACAGCTTCATTAGGAGCTACTGTTAAACCGGTAAAAGATCTTAGTATCTTCGGAACATGGAGATATGTAGGAAAAGTATATTCATCTATTGATATTGCTACTTTCTCTAACCAGGCTGCACAAGACAAAGGAGTATTACAATTACCTGATTTCAACTTATTTGATTTAGGTATTTCATACAAAATCAAGTTAAAAGACGCTGCTCAGTATTTCACAATCGGAGCAAACGTTTACAACCTGTTTGATACATTCTATATTTCTGATGCTTCAACAAACGTATTTGCATCTGATGCACCTTCCAAACTGGCTGATGGGTCAAACAATACAGCTAAGAAGACGTATGAACAGTTAGGATATATGTATAAAGGTGTTGCAACAGATAACCGTGTTTTATTCGGATTCGGAAGAACTTGGGCTGCAACTCTATCATTCAACTTCTAATTATCACAATATTAGATTTTATAAATATGAATCCCGGCTTCGAGCCGGGATTTTTGTTATCTTTGTCTACAAAAAAATAGGATTATGGATTTTTACAAGATTTTACTTAGTGCCCACAAAGGATTCGGATATCTGGAATTACTTTTGGCTGCATTATTTATCATTGCACTTTTGGCTACCATGTTTGGTTTTAGTGGAAAAGTGAACAAGTTTTTAAAGAAGACTACACTTTTTACAATGATTTTCTTTCACGTTCAATTTCTAGCAGGACTTTTCTTATTATTTGTTTCACCTGGTGTGAAAGCAGCTTTGGCTTCCGGAACATTAATGAGTGATGCATATGCAAGATTCCAATATGTTGAACACCCATTTTCTATGCTTATTGCAGCAGTACTAATGACTATCGTTAACAAAAAAGTGAAGTCAAACGATACCATTTCCCTGGGAATTACCATTATGGGATTAATTGCTGTAGGTTTATTTGCATTCGCATTCCCTTGGACAAGAGTCTTTGGGGCTTAAACAGACAAAAAAATTATATGCGTTATAATTTATAAATAGTTTAATCTTAAATTTTTAATTAAATCAATGAAAGTAGCTGTAGTAGGTTCAACAGGAATGGTTGGACAAGTTATGCTTAAAGTTTTGGAGGAGAGAAACTTCCCTGTAACAGAATTAATTCCGGTAGCATCCGAAAAATCTGTAGGTAAAAAGGTGAAGTATAAACAGAAGGAATTTACGATTGTGAGCATGAAGGACGCTATAGCTGCCAAACCGGATATTGCCATCTTTTCTGCCGGAGGTTCTACTTCTCTTGAATTCGCTCCTTTATTTGCGGAAGCTGGAGTAACAGTTATTGATAACTCTTCAGCCTGGAGAATGGACCCTGATAAAAAATTAGTTGTTCCTGAAATTAATGCAGATGTATTAACTAAAGACGATAAGATCATTGCAAATCCGAACTGTTCTACCATTCAGTTGGTTATGGTCCTGGGACCTTTGAACAAAAAATATGATTTAAAAAGAGTAATTGTTTCTACTTATCAGTCTGTAACGGGAACAGGTAAGGCTGCGGTTGACCAATTGAACGGAGAAATCAGCGGGGATGATTCTACTGCGAAAGTATATCCATATCAGATCTTCAAGAATGCATTACCGCATTGTGATGTATTTGCAGATGATGACTATACTAAAGAAGAAATTA